>DATEMM010000218.1:0-2942 GCA_035275605.1 Pyrinomonadaceae bacterium | reverse complement strand
TATCCCTCTCCGTCGCTGTTGCTGTCGCTTGCATATTCTCTCCATCCTTCTTGGTTAAAGTTTCAACTTTAAGGCTTGCGGGCTCCAAAGAGCTTACGGCCGCGCGTGCCCCTTATCTGCAAAATTGCGTGTTTACACTTCACTCCCGGCAATCGGGACATAAACCCCTGAGCGTCAGGTGTATGGACTCCGGCTTAAAGCGCGTCTTACGCGCGGCTGCCCGCACCACGTCGCTTGCCACCGTCAGGTCGAAATCGACCAGCTTCCCGCAGGCTGTGCAGACGGCGTGGTCGTGGCGCGCAGTCTCGCGGTCGTAGCGGCTCGCGCCCGCGCCCCCGAAGCTGATCTCGTTGACCAGCCCGGCCTCCTTCAGATATTTCAGCGAATTGTAGACGGTCGCGTAAGAGATCGAAGGCAGACGACGACGCGCCGCCTCGAATATCTCGCCGGCCGTCAAATGGTTCTCGCTCTCGCGGATCACCCCGAGGACAGCCTCGCGCTGCCTCGTCAGCGCCCGCGCGCCGCCCTGATCTCCGTTACCTGATTTCATGGTTGTGTAAACTGGAATTAGAATAATTCTAAATTAGGAGTTTGTCAAGCGGCACCCGGCGGCTGGCCGGGGAAGGGGAGAGAGACAAAAGCTGGCTCAGAGTTTCGGGTGGCGCGAGACGTATTCGATGAGGGCGGAGACGTATTCAGTGAAGGGCGGGCAGCGAACATTGTGCGTGGAGAGAAGCTCTCCGGCGCGCGTGGTGTCGTAGGTCTGATTCAGAAAGAAGTAGGGGACGCCAGCGTGCGGCAGCCCAGTGATGGCCGGGGCGAGGGGGAGCCCCAGACTGGAGCGCACGAGTGTGGCCGGCACGGTCAGGCGCGAGCCACGCCCGGCCAGGGCCCTGGCTATGGCTTCGAACAGCTCGTGTGTGGTGAGCGGATTGGGATCAGCCAACTGCACGGTCGCCCCCGCGGCTCGCTCATCGAAGACCAGCGCCGTCATCGCCTCCACGACGAAGTCAACGGGCACCAGATTGAGCGACACGTTGCGGTTGCCTATGTTGATCATGGAGAGGAGCGAGGGGCGCTTGCGCAGGTAGTGAATCAGGTAGTAGATGCCGTCGTACTTGGCCGTCTCGCCCGTGCGCGAATCCCCGCAGACGACAGCCGGGCGGTGAATCGTCACCGGCAGTCGTCCTTTGAGCGCGTCCACCTCCAGCTCGGCCTTGTACTTCGTCTCCTCGTAGAAGTTGCGAAACCCTGCCTCGTGGCGCAGCTCCGTCTCCAGAATCACACCTGTGCGAAGCCCCGCGACGTAGCAGGTCGAGACGTAATGATAGCGGCGAAGGTTCGAGAGGGTGAGCGCGAACTGGTTGACGTTGCGCGTGCCTTCGAAGTTGACGCGCATCGCCACGTCGCGCCTGACGGCCAGGTCGTAGATGGCCGCCAGGTGGAAGACTATCGTCGCGCTGGCTCGCACACGCTCAAGCTCCAGGGGCTGGATGCCCAGGTCGGTTTGCGTGATGTCGCCCTCGATAAGTTGAAAATGGTCCGCGGAGGAGTTTGCTTCCGCCGCGATGCGGGCCACTTCCTCACGCGCACGCTCCATAAAGGCAGGCTGCACGAGCAGTAGAAAGCGAGCGCCCTCCGCCGCCAGCCGTTTGACTAGACGACCGGCGATGAAGCCCGGAAAGCCCGTGAGAAAGATTGTTTCATTCAGAGCCATCTCTATCTTTGCAGGGACGAGCCGTCCCCTTAGCGGCTTTGCGCCCTAGCGCTAACTTTCACCGCAGACGAGCTCGACGAGCGTGCGGACGCCAGCGCCAGTGGAGCCTTTGGGCGCGTGCGGCTCTGCGCTGTCGAGCCAGCTTGTGCCGGCGATGTCCAGGTGCACCCAGGGGGTGTCGCCCGCGAATTTGCTCAAGAGCAGCGCGGCGGCCGTGGCGTCCGGGCGACCGCCATAGTTTTTGAAATCGGCAATCGGGCTCTCAATGCGCTTCTTGTAATCGTCGCTGACAGGCATGCGCCAGGCAGGCTCCCCGGCCCTTGCGGCCGCACGCTCGACGCGGGCAGCCCACTCGTCGTCGTTGCTGAAGAGCCCCGTGCGGTGATCGCCGAGGGCGACTATGATGGAGCCGGTTAGTGTCGCCAGGTCAACGATGCGGGACGAGCCGAGCTGTTTGGCGTAGGCTATCCCGTCGGAAAGAATGAGCCGCCCTTCCGCGTCCGTATCCACAACTTCAATCGTGTAGCCTGCGAGCGTCTTGATGACGTCGCCGGGTTTGATGGCCCTGCCCGACGGCATGTTCTCGGCCGCTGGCACAACGGCGACGACGCGGCGGCGCGGCTTAAGCTGCGCGATGGCGCGCAGCGCGCCGAGGGCCGCAGCCCCGCCCGCCATGTCGGTCTTCATCTCGTACATGTCCAGGCCGTGCTTAATCGAGATTCCGCCCGTGTCGAAGGTGATGCCCTTGCCGACGAAGGCCCACAGCTCGTCGTCCGGGGACGCGCCTTCCGGCTCGTAGCGAACGACTATGAGCACGGGCGGATTGTCAGACCCTTTGCCCACGCCCCAGAGGCCACCCATCCCGCGCGCCCTTATCTCTTCGGCGTCGAGCGTCTCTATGTTGAGGCCGAACTCCTGGGCCATCGCGGCTGCGCGCCGCGCAAACTCTTCGGGCTGAAGCGCCCCGCCTGGCTCGTCCGCCAGCCCGCGCGCCCAGTTGACGCACTCGCCTACGACGAACCCGCGCTGAAGCTCGTCCAGCAAACGCTCGTCCTGCTCTGCCGGAAGCAGGGAAATCGTTTCCGGATATGTCCCGTCCTCGTGCTTTTGGTAAAAGGAGTTGTCGTAAAGTCCCAGGACCGCGCCCAAGGCGGCGGAGCGCACCAGGGACGCTGAATCCTGGCCCGCCGGCATGACGAAGTGCAGTTGGCGTAGGCGTCCCTCG
>DATEMM010000217.1:0-2338 GCA_035275605.1 Pyrinomonadaceae bacterium | reverse complement strand
CAGTGGTCAGTGGTCGGTGGTCAGTGGCCAGTGATTGAGTGTTCGGTTAATTGCCGCGTAGCGGCTAGTTGAGTTTAGCCCGGCCTTTCAAGGCCGGGTACACGGATGAAATAAAGTGAGCGTCGCGTCAGCGACGCCATTTAATTCCTGCCGCCTCTCCCGGCCTTGAAAGGCCGGGCTACATTCAATTGGCCGCTACGCGGCACTACGTAGCAATTTTAATCACTGACCACCGGCCACTGACCACTGACCACTACTCCGGTGCTGTCTCTTCCGGGACTCGCTCGGCCGTGGTGGGGGGCTGCGAGAGGTGTATGGCTGATTCGGGGGCGGCGGCTAGGAGCTGGCTGTAGAGCGGCGGCAGGGAGCGGACGTGGTTCGCCCCGTCCGTGACGACGTGGCCCGTCTCGCCTTCGGCTATCACCTTGCCGTCCGAGAAGCGCACGATCTCGTAGCCGAACCGCAGGCTGCGTCGCCTTAGTTCCGTAATGTGCGTGCGGACCAGCAGCTCGTCGTCATAGTAGGCCGGGGCCTTGTAGCGGCAGTAACTTTCCGCAACAACCAGGAAGGCGTTTTCGTTCTCTTCCATGTCACGGTAGGAGAACCCGCGGGCGCGGCAGAACTCCGTGCGCCCGATTTCGAACCAGACCAGATAGTTGGCGTGGTAGACCACGCCCATCTTGTCCGTCTCGGAGTAGCGAACGCGAATCAGCGTTTCGTGCCACTCTTCGAAGGGTGCATCTTCTTCTTGCAGGTTCATCATCTGAGAGAAACGCCTCCTGGGCGAATGTTCCGTCTAAGGTTCTCTGTAATATAATCTGCCTGGGCGCGTTTCTGCGGACTATAAGAGCGAAAGGTAAGAGATGTCAAAGCAAATCCGACTCCGGACGGCCTGCCTCCTGGCCATCCTTTTAATCCTGGCGGTCGTCCAGCCGGGCACGATGCTCCCGCCCGCACAGGCCCAGAGCGCCGCCGCCGTCCCCACCCGCGACGCCCGAAACGCGGCCGTCGTCGAGGCGACCGCGGCGGTTTTGAAGGAGACGAGCGAGCTCAGGCAACTGGCCATCTTGCGCCCCGTTAAGAGCGGCACGCAGTCGCGCGCCGAGATTCAGAGCTTTCTCATCAAAAACATGGACGAGGACACGAGCCCGGCGGAGATGCACGCCTCCGAGGCTTCCCTCAAAAAAATGGGCCTCGTCCCGCCCAATTTCGAGTTCAGGGCCTTCCTCATACGCCTTCTGACCGAACAGGTCGCTGGCTACTACGACCCGCGGCAGCAGGAGTTTTTCCTGGCCGACTGGATTGACCTGGACGGGCAACAGCCGGTCATGTCCCACGAGCTGACGCACGCCCTACAGGATCAGCACTTCAACCTGCGCCGCTTTGAAAAATGGCCCAAAGGCGACGCCGACGCGGAGCTGGCCGCGCACGCCCTGGTCGAAGGAGACGCCTCGCTCCTGATGGTCATGTACGTCTCGCGCAACCCCTTGCGCATCATCTCGCTCATGAAATCCATGGGGGCGAGCCAGTCCGCGACCGAGGAGATTGACCGCGCCCCGCGCGCCATACGCGAGTCCCTGCTCTTTCCCTACGAGCAGGGCATGCAGTGGGCGCAGGCGCTCTACAAGCGCGACGGCTGGTCGCTCGTCTCGAAGGCTTACGCTGATTTGCCACGCTCGACCGAGCAAATCCTCCATCCTGAAAAATATTTCGCGCGCGAGGCACCCGTTAAGGTGGCCGTGCCGGACCTCCTCCCGGCACTTGGCGCGGGCTGGAAGCAGCTCGACAAGGACGTCAACGGCGAGTGGGGCTATTACCTGATTCTAGACGAGTACCTGAAATCCGCGCAGGACTCCAGGCGCGCAGCCGCCGGCTGGGCCGGGGACACTTCCGTCGTTTACGAGTCGAGCTCTGGCTCGGTCCTCATAGCGCAACTCACGGCCTGGGACACGGAACAGGACGCCGTGGAGTTTTTCAACGCCTATGCGGGCCGGACGGAGAAGCGCTACCAGGAGGCTGCGCCGTTGCCGTCCAGGGCCGCGACGAGATCCACCGAAGAGAAAGGCTGGCGCACGCCCGAGGGGCAGGTCATAATGCAGCGGCACGGCCAGCGCGTCATGATTCTCGAAGGCGTCCCGGAAGGGAAGAAGGCGGCAACCCTCGCCGCCAGATTCTGGCAGTAATTTCCATTTCTGAAATTCCCGTTTCAGACCCCGAAGGGGTCGAAGACAATAGCCAGGGGCAAGTGCGTAGCACATCGCCCCTCGAATGTCGTGAGAAAGGGATTTAGACCCCGAAGGGGTCACATATAGTAGCCAGGGGCAACGCCCCTGGTTAG
>DATEMM010000216.1:0-5684 GCA_035275605.1 Pyrinomonadaceae bacterium | reverse complement strand
GCTTGCTTTAACTGACCACTGACCACCGACCACTGACCACTAATTTACAAAGAGCTTCCGAGTTTGCGGCGCAGCTCTTGCCGCCCGCGTGATAGCCTTGATTTAACCGTGCCGCTGCTGATCTCTAGGGTCGCGGCGATCTCTTCATAGCTCAAGCCTTCGACGTCGCGCAGGACGACCACTTCTCTATAGGAGCGGCCGAGCGAGAGCAGGGCCTTGCGCAGGGCCGTTTCGCGTTCGTGTGCCAGCGTCTCCTGCTCCGGGTCGGCTGCTGCGTCCCGGAGGCGCGCCTTGAGCGGCTGCTCGTCATGCCCGCCTTCGGCGTCGAGCGAAAGCGTTACGTCGCGCTTTCGCCTGCGCCACCAGCGCCAGCGGTTGCGCGCCTGGTTAATCGCGATCCGGTAAATCCATGTTTTCAAATCCGCGTCGCCGCGAAAGCGGTCAATGCTCTGGAAAATCCGCAGGAACGTCTCCTGCGTCAGGTCGCGCGCCTCCTCCGGGTCTTCCGTCAGGCGATAAAGTAGGGCGTAAACGTCGCTTGAGCGCTCCTGCACCAGGCGGTCAAAGGCAGCCGCTTCACCGGCCCGCAACCTTTCAATGAACTGCGCCTCGACGGTCGCGCGCGCATCGCCAGAGGGTGCCGCAGCAACCTGCTCCAGTTCTTGCCCGCGGAGGGCGATTGGCTCTCCGAAGCTCACGCGTATCCTCCAGCGGCGGCGGGAAGCGCCCCTGAAGAACGCTGTCGCTTCCCTGACAGTCGAACCATTAGACACCTGTAAAATACGCTTTGTTCCAAAATTCTTCCGGGCCTGCTTGGGCAATAAGCCCGTGCCCCTTTCCTCTTCGCCCCGGCGTCCTGCAACTCGCCTCCATCTCCGTGGCGGCATTGATTAAGATGATGCTCCCCCGTGCCCGAGTTTGCGTAAGAGAAATCCCGGCCTTGATTCTTAACGGCGTGCGCTTGGGCGCGAGCGTAACACGCGCAAATAGTACCGTCAAACAGCGTTTCGAGGGCCTGCTTGACAAGCTCTCGTGGCGACCGCTAGAGTGTTTCTTTCGGTTTAAACGCCAGAAAATGAACGCGCCTCACCGTGTGTTCTTGCGAGAGGTAAAGAAGTGGCAAAGTATAAGAAGAAGCGTGCGCGCGAGCTGCGGCACGACAAATTCCGTGACACGACGATGGGGCTGGTTGACCGCGCGGCCCACCGCATGGAGGGCAAGGGCCGCAACGTCCTTTACGGCTTGGGAGGGCTCCTCGCCCTCGGCCTGATCATCTGGGGCTTCACGGCCTGGCGCGGAAGCAAGGACAACGCTGCGCGGCAGGCCCTGGGACGCGCCATACAGGTGGCCGAGACCCCGGTCGTCGCCACGCCCGTCCCTGGCTCGACCGCTCCCAGCTTCCGCACTGAAAAAGAGCGCGCGCAAAAGGCCGTCGAAGAGTTCAAGAAAGTGGCTGACAGTTACAGCGGCTCGACCGGCGAGTACGCGCGCTTCTTCGGCGCCACCAATCTGCTCAAGTTGGACCGCGCCAAGGGCATGAGCGAGCTGGACGCGCTCACCAAAAGCGGCGAGCAGGAGATTGCCATCCTCGCCAAATTCGCCCTGGCACAGGCCAAAGAGGGCGACTCAAGGTACGAAGAGGCCGCGGCCCTCTACAGCGACATAGCCAAGCAGAACAGCACGATCATTGCGCCCAACAGTGCCAACCTGCGCCTGGCGCTCGTCTACCAGCATCTAGGCAAACAGAAGGAAGCCTCCGACCTTCTCTTCAACATGGTGGAGAAGGCGCGACAGGCCAAGGACAAGGACGGCAAGCCTGTGCCGGAGCCTGCCTCCGTGCGCAAAGCCGCCACCGAGTTGGAAAAGATAGACCCGGCACGCTACGCCCAACTGACGCCGCCGGCTTTGCCGGGCAATCTCTCGCTATAAAAAAAGTCTAAGAGTCTAAGAGTCTGAAGTCTGGAGTCAAAAACAGGAACTGCTTTTTGACGAGTTGACTCCTGACTCTCAGACTCCGGACTCCAGACTTACTTCATGGACAATTTAACGCACTCGCTGGTCGGGCTGGCCGCTGCCAAAGCGGGGCTTGAGCGTCTCTCGCCAGGGGCGACAATCGTCTGCGTGCTGGCCGCCAACGCGCCGGACCTGGACATCCTGGCCACGCTCGGCGGCAAGTGGTTCTACCTGCATCATCATCGCGGCATCACACACTCGGTCGTCGGCACCCTCGCTCTTGCCCTCTTCATCCCGGCTCTCTTCTACGCAGGAGATCTGCTCAGCTCGCGGATTCGCAAGCGCCCGCCGAGAGTGCGCTTGAAGGGGTTGCTCCTAGCCTCTTTAATCGTGAGCGCGAGCCACCCCTTGATGGATTGGACGAACAATTACGGCGTGCGGCCGCTGCTGCCCTGGAGCGGCCAGTGGTTCTACGGCGACCTGGTCTTCATCGTTGATCCGTGGCTGTGGCTCGTTGTCGGCGGCGCGGCATTCCTGCTCACTTCCAAGCGGTCCTGGCAGATTATCCTCTGGGCGGCGCTGGCGCTCGTCCTTACCGGCCTGGTCTTCTTCGTTCGCCTGGAAGCTTCGGGGCTCCTGCACGTCAACCTCTTCCGCGCCCTGTGGGTCGCAGGCATTCTGGCGCTCGTGCTCGCACGTTTTCATCAACCGGCCCGGCGCTGGGGCAATAAAGTCGCCCTCGCCGCCTTAGCTTTCGTCTTGCTCTACTGGGGCGGGCTGGCCGTCGCGCACCGCTCTGCGCTCTCCGAAGCGCAGGCCATCGCCCGTCAGGTCGCGGGCGAACAGGGAGAAACGCTCAATCGCGTGGCGGCGATGCCGACGCTCGCAGACCCTTCGCGCTGGCTCTGCGTCGCGGACACGGACCGGGCCGTTTATCGTTTCTACGTCACACTGGCCAGCGGCGACGACAATTTAACCGGCGAGATGGCTAGGTTCGAGAAGCCGCAGGGCAGGGATGCGGAGGCTTTCGCGCGCGCCTCTCAGGATGAGCGGGCACGCATCTTTCTGGACTTCGCGCGTTTCCCCACGGCGCGCGTCCAGGGAGATTGCCTGAGCGAACTCCTCGTACAATTCGCGGACATACGTTACACTGAGCCTGGCACGCCGCGCCGCGGTACTTTCTCACTGGAAGTGCCCGTGGCCTGCGACGCAGAGAGGGAAGAAGGCGAGTGAGCGAAAGACTGCCATCAATTCCGGGCGCGGTCGCGGAGGCCGCGAAGGAGCGCATCGCGCCGCCCGCACGAAGAGTGCGGCTGAGCAGCGTGCGCGTCTCGCCCGGCGGCTACCTGGCGCTCGCTTGCATTCTGACGTTCGCCGCCGCCCTGCTCCTGCGCGCTCAATACGATTGGGCAGCGATTATCAGCATCGCCCTGGCCTGGGTCGTCACGCCCCTGCTGGCCTTCACCGACCGCGTACATTTCGACGGGCAAGTCCTCTCACGCAGAGGGCCGCTGCCTCTGTTAATGAGGCTCGCGCGGGGGAGGGCAATGCGCCTGGCGATTGAGGACATCGAGCGCGTGGAGACGAGCGCGGTGCGAACCCTGCGCAGAAACGGGCGCGTGCGTTACCGCTACCGCAGCGAAATCACTGGCCGCGGCAGCCGCTTCGTCTTCGCCTCGGGCGGGAACTCGTACCGCCAGATGGTCAGGACTCTCTTCCCGCTGCTCGGTTATGACAAGGTTGACGCGCGTTCGTCGGAGCTGCGCGATTACCTGACGGACTCTCAGACGCTGCGCCTGAACCTGGAGCTTCTGCGCATAGCGCCCCCGGAAGTCCTGGAGGGCGCGACCTCGGACCTGGAGCATCACGCCAGGAAGGAGATTCGTCACCAGCGTGTGGATGGGCAGACGCCTTCGGCGATTGACGTTGAGCGCGGGCGGTTGCTGCGCATCGCTGCCAACGAGCTGAGGGCCGCGGGTCGTCTGCGCGAATCGGCCGAAGCCTTCCGCCGCGCGCTCGTCGTCATCCCGCACGACGGCTGGCTCATTTACGAGTTCGCGCGCTTCCTGCGCTCTCAGGCTGGGGCTTCGCGCGACGGGCGGCTGCTCCAGCGCTCGCGCGCCTGCCTGCGCCTTGCCGCGCGCCGCGCCAACGACGATGCCCCGCTGCTCTCGCGCATCGGCGAGAGCTTTTTCGAGTACGGCGAGCTGGCACAGGCGACGCGGGTCTTCAACCGCGCGCTCGAAACGAACGCTCGCGCCTTTCGCGCGGAGATCGGGCTGGCCGACGTGGCGCTGCGAAACGGCAAGCTGGCACACGTCATACATCATTACGACGCGGCGGCCCGCATCGCCCCGGATGAGGCGCTGGCACGCCTGGCCCGGCGCGAGGCTGAATATTACGCGCGGCTCAACGACGACGACGATTACCTGACGGTGGAGCTGAGGCGCATCGGCTGGTTACAGAATTTGCAGCGCGCCCGCCGCCTCGCAGCCCGGATGACACTGGCCAGCGTCCTCCTGGCGCTGCTGGGACCGTCATTCGACGATGCCATAGAGAGCGTCGGCTGGTCGCTTGCTTCCTCCTCGCTCATCGCCTGGCTCGGCGTTGCGCTCGCCGCGCGCTTCCTGGCCTCCAGACGAAAGCCGCGGGCGGAATAAGACAAAAGCAAAGGTAAAAGGCTAGAGGGAAGACGAGAGATTCGCTCTCTGTCTTCCCTCTAGCCTTTTTACTTTTGCTCCGCTTTACGCTTCGGGAGAAGCTTTCTTTGCGCGCGCGCTTGTCGTCTTCTTCGTGGTCTTGCCGGTGGTCGAGCCGTTGGCCTTCTTCGCTCCCTTAGGTTTGGGCGAGACGACGGATTCGACCAGCTCTGAGACGGCAGAGGCCGCGTCATTCACCATTTCGCCTACGCCGGAAGCTATCTCGCGAACGGGCGCGGGGATGATGCCGCCGTCACCGGAGGCGGCCGCCCCAGCCGCCATCGCCTGGCCCGAAGGCTCAGGGTTTAAAAGCGCGTCCCAGCGGTAACGCGGCTGCTCGCGCGGCTCCTCCAGCCGTCTGAAGACCATGTCCGTGACGGTCTGCGTCACCCAGTTGTGGTAAAACTCGCCGACCGAAATCAGCTCGGCATCCGGGGCCGGGTTCATGAAATCAATCGCGTAAGGGACGCCGTCCTTGATGGCGAACTCGACCGTGTTGATGTCGTAGCCCAGAGCGCGGCAGATGGTGCGCACGTCTTTAGTGATCCGCTCGGCCAGTTCCGGCGACAGGTAGTTCGGGTCGTTGATGTACTGCTCACCCGAGAGGTAGCCCTTGGTGGGGTCGTAGGGCATGATCATCACTTCCTCCTGCCCTATGCAGTAGCAACGCACGAACTGGTCGAAGGCTATGAACTCTTGCAGCGTCATGCAGAGCGTGCCCGTCTGGTCGTACTCGTACCAGAGCTCTTCAAGCGAGTTGACGCGCGAGACGTTCTTCCAGCCGCCGCCGTCAAACGGTTTCATGATGGCGGGCAGGCCGACGTAATCGATGATGCCCTGCCAGTCGAGCGGGAACTCCAGGTTGCGCAAACTCTCCGAAACGATGCCGGGGATGTAATCCTTCTGCGGGAGCAGGACGGTCTTGGGGATGGCGACGCCGAGTTTGCGCGCGAGCGAGAAGTTGAAGAATTTGTCGTCAGCCGACCACCAGAACGGGTTGTTGATGATGACTGTCCCTTCGAGCGCCAGCCG
>DATEMM010000215.1:0-6021 GCA_035275605.1 Pyrinomonadaceae bacterium | reverse complement strand
TCAATCTGCCGCTACGCGGCACGACGAGGCGGTTTTAATATCTAACTGCTGATTATTATGAAGAATGGTTGGGAGACCGTCATCGGTCTTGAGATTCACGCTCAACTGAGTACGGAGTCGAAGATATTTTGCGGCTGTTCGACGCGGTTTGGTGACGAGCCGAACGCGAACACCTGCCCGGTCTGCTTAGGATTGCCGGGCGCTCTGCCCGTCCTGAATCGCCGGGCGGTCGAGTTGGGAGCGCGCGCGGCCCTCGCGCTCTCTTTGCGGATCAACGAGAAATCTGTCTTCGCCCGGAAGAACTATTTTTACCCGGACCTGCCGAAGGGCTACCAAATCTCGCAGTACGACCAGCCGTTCTCCGAGCGTGGCGAGCTGGAGATTATGACCGCCGAGCGCGATGAGGGCGGGCACGCGCGAGAGTGGCGGCCCATGAAAGTCCGCATCACGCGTCTGCACCTTGAAGAGGACGCCGGCAAGAACGTGCACGAGGGCCTGCCGGACGTTGACCGCTTCTCCTACATAGACCTCAATCGCGCTGGCACACCGCTCGCGGAGATCGTCACGGAGCCTGACTTTCGCTCGTCGTGGGAAGCCTACGATTACGTCAACCACGTGCGCCAGGCATTGCAGTGGGTCGGGGCTTCGGAAGCGGACATGGAGAAGGGGAATTTGCGCTGCGAGGCGAACGTCTCGGTCCGGCGCGTCGGTGACGAAAAGTTTGGGACCAAAGTCGAGCTGAAGAATCTCAACTCCGTGCGCTTCATGCAGCGCGCCATCGAGTTTGAGATCGAAAGGCAGATCGAGTTAATCGAATCGGGCGGGACGGTTCGCCAGGAGACGCGTCTCTGGGACGAGCGCGCGGGCGAGACGCGCGTGATGCGCTCGAAAGAGGAGGCGCACGATTACCGCTATTTCCCTGAGCCGGATTTACCGCCGCTCGCCGTCTCGCAAGAGTTTATAGAGGACGTGCGAGGGGCTATGCCGGAACTTCCGGACGCGCGCCGCAATCGCTTCATGCAGGAGTACGACCTCTCCTACAACGACGCCTCGCAGTTAACCTCCAACCGGGCGCTCGCAGACTATTACGAGCAGGCGGCGAAGGCGACGGGCAATCCGCGCGCGGCCGCCAACTGGATCAGGTCCGAGTTGCTGCGAGAATTGGAGGCGGCGGGGCTGACGGCTGACCGCTCTCCTGTTTCCCCGGAAGAGCTCGGCGCGCTCCTTGGCCTGATTGACGAGGGCAAGATCAGCGGCAAGCAGGGTAAGGACGTCCTGGTCGAGATGTTCGCTTCGGGCAAGACGGCCGCCTCGATTATCGAAGAGAAGGGGCTCGTGCAGGTCAGCGACATGGCCGAGATCGACGCCATCATAGAACAGGTGCTCGCCGCCAATTCGCCGCAGCTTGAGCAATACCGCGCCGGGAAAGAGACCCTCTTCGGCTTCTTCGTCGGCCAGGTGATGAAAGCCTCCAAAGGCAAGGCGAACCCGAAAATCGTCAACGAGAGATTGAAGAAGAAACTACAGGGGGAGGGGTAAAGTGATAAGTGAAGAGTAAAGCAGATGTTAGATGCTGGTAAAAGCTTTGACTAACATCTGACATCTTTTCTCTCATCACTCATCACTGCTTTTATATGAACGGCAAGACGGCGATTGTTACTGGCAGCACGAAGGGGATTGGGCGCGCGATTGCGGAGGCTCTGGTGCGTGAGGGCATGAACGTGTGCATCAGCGCGCGGCACGCAGACGAGGTCGAGCGTGCCGTCGGCGAGTTGAATGATGCGGGCGAGGGGCGTGTGACGGGCGCGGTCTGCGACGTGCGCGATTACGACGAGGTGAAGGCCCTGGTCGAGCACACCGTCTCGGAGTTCGGCGGCCTGGACGTGCTGGTCAACAATGCTGGCATAGGTATCTTCGGGCGCGTTGACGAAACCTCCGCGGAGGATTTCCGCGCCGTGCTGGAGACTAATCTCTTCGGCGTCTTTTATTGCTGCCGCGAGAGTATCCCACGGATGAAGGAGCGCGGCGGCGGCTACATCATCAACATCTCGTCGCTCGCGGGCACGAACGCGCACCCGAAAATGACAGCCTACAATGCCTCCAAGTTCGGCCTCAACGGCTTCAGCGAGGCCCTGATGCAGGAGGTGCGGCATGATGGCATCAAGGTCAGCTATATCATGCCCGGCTCTGTCAACACCTATTTCGGGGACGAGGAGCCGGACGAGAGTAAGAGCTGGCAGTTGCAGCCCGCGGACATCGCGCGCGTCGTCGTTGATCTGCTTCGCGCGGACGAGCGCAGCCTGCCGAGCCGCGTGGAGATCAGGCCCAGCCGACCCCCTCAAAAATAAGTTCGGAGGCAAAATGAAGAGGTGGCTCTACGCGGCGCTCGCCTGCGTGCTCTTACATTCCTGGGCGGGCGCACAAACCAATCCAGGCCAGCAGCCAGCGGCCGGGCAAACGGCGACGCAAAGCGGCGAAGCGTCGTCGCCTGAGCTGCTCGAAGCACAGAGACTCAATGTAGAAGTCCTCACCCTGTACAGGGCCGGCAAGTATGAGGAGGCGACAGAGCCTGCCAGGCGCGTCCTGCTCATCCTCGAAAAGGCACTCCCGCCGGGCGACCCAAAGCTCAATTCGGCGCTCACTAATCTGGGCGAAATCTTTGTGGCCAGGCGCAGGTACGCGGAGGCCAAAGACTACTACCAGCGTCTGCTGGCCAACCACGAACAGTCGCCTGTGCCAGACAACGCAATGATAGGGAAGGCCGTGGACCGCCTCGCTTACCTGAATTACATGGAGTTGGATTTCGACAAGGCAGAGAAACTTTACCAGCGCGCGCTCGCCCTGCGGGAGCAGGACCCCGGCGCGAAGAAGCTGGAGTTGGGCCGGGCGCTCTTTAATTTGGCGGAGTTCTACCGCGTGCGCGGCGATTACAAAAGGGCTGAGCCTCTATACCAGCGCGCCATAGAGATTAAGGGAACGGCGCTCGGGCCTGACGACGAAGACGTGAAGAGGTCGCTAGATCGCTACTCCTGCCTTTACTACGCCACCAACCAGAGGGCCAGGTGGAAAGACGTCCGCGGTCAATTCAGTTTCCTACGCCAGCAGGATAAGGATGCGGACGACGGGGAGGTGATTCTCAACGGCAAGGCGGTCAGCTTGGCCAGACCGACATATCCGGTGGGAGCCAGGCAGAGTCGCTTGTCTGGGACGGTCGTGATTCAGGTCAGCATCGATGAAACCGGCAAAGTAATTAAGGCTGGAGATATGTGCGGCGCGCACCCCTTGTTCGCCGCCTCGGCGATGGCGGCCGCCTATCATGCCCGGTTCTCGCCAACGCTCTCTGCCGGCGTGCCAATCCCTACGTCCGGAGTGATAGTTTACAGATTCGTCGCGCAGTAGCTCCTGCCTGGCACAAAAATCATGGCCAAAAGTCCCTCTTTCTCAGCGCCTCATCCTCTCCTTGGCCATCAAACATTTTCAAGTGGGCCTGTGCCAGGATTATGCTATCATCTCGCCGCCTTTGTCCCTGCGCCTGAAAAAATGCGGTTACACTACAGACGGATGTGACGCTCTATTGGCGAGCGTGATAGGGATAAGGGTGCCCAGAAGACGAGTCGGTAAGGGGCGGGTCGCTCATGATTGAGGATGGTCAGTGAGATGTCACCTCCCGTGCGAGCCTTTCCCCTAATACTAAAACAGGAGGCTATATGGCTAAAGTTCCCCAGCCGCAGTGGAAAGAATTAAGGGCCAAACACGTTCGCCCAGGGAGGACAAAAGTTGCTGGAGTTTGTCTTCATGATACGGCCGGGTCTGGCACACATAATGACACGCTCTATCTTGCCAATCCCGGCGATGGTCGCCCCGTGAGCGTGGATTTTACAGTCGAGAGGGACGGCAGCATCTGGAAATTGAACCCGGACCTTGCGAAGTTCTATTGCTCTCACGCCGGACGCCGCACCAAGTTCAAAGGGTACATCAACGGCCAATGCAACAGGGTGCTGGTCGGGATTGAAATAGTTCAGAAGGCCAATCTCTCGCTCTCGCCCGTTTACACCGACGCGCAGGTGCGGAGTGTGGCCGAGCTGTGCGCCTGGCTCTGCGAGAGGTTCAAGCTGGAGTCGAGCGACATCACGACCCATCGCAACATCATCACTGACGGATCCCGCAGCGACCCGCGGCAATTCCCCTTCGAGGGGAAAGGTGGATTCTGGCAATACTTCTGGGAGGCCAGGGGGAAGGGCGATGAGCACGAGGCCTCTTACGTCATCAAAAAAACGCCCGACATCTCCAAGCAGCAGCGGACGCACACGGTGGCTGAAGGTGACTCGCTCTTCGGCATCGCCAAACAGTATTACGGGAAAGGCAATCTGTACCCGCTCATCGAGCAGGCGAATAGCTTGAGAAACGGTCTGATTCTTCCGGGCCAGGTCCTGGTGATTCCGGACGAACCCGCGAAGGGCGACGCGTACAAGGCCCCTGCTCCGACCAAGAAGCCCGCGGAACCTAAGAAGCCTACCTACGCCAAGAAGGCATCGACGAAGACGCCGTCTGTGCCAAAGAAGCCGACCGAGCTGAAGAAGGAGGAGCCTAAGAAAGAGCCTGAGAAATCGTCTTACGGCTCAAAGCCAGGGCCGCAAACGCACAAGGTGGCGGCCAAAGACACTCTCTACGGAATCGCCCGGAAATATTACGGCGACGGAAAACTTTTCCCGCTCATAGAGAAGGCGAATGATTTGAAGGACGGGGCGATACACCCAGGCCAGGTGCTCGTCATTCCTGAGAAGAAGTGATCGGGGGCGGCGACGCGAACTCAAAACCCTTTGTGCCGAAACCGCAGGCGGCTGTGCTAAATTACAGTCGCCTGCGGTAGTCGAATCGAGAAGCGTTCAAAAGGGGGAGCGGGGGAGTGCGAGCCGTGTTACAGCGCGTCGCGCGTGCGCGCGTTCGGATTGCCGAACAGGTCTCGGGCGAGATCGGCTTGGGGATCGTCGTCCTCTTAGGGATCGCGCGCGATGATACGGAGAAGGATTGCAAATACCTCGTCGAGAAAATCGCGGCCATTCGTATCTTCGATGATGCGGATGGCCGCATGAATTTGTCCGTGCGTGAGGTGGGCGGCGCGCTGTTGGTCGTGTCGCAGTTCACTCTCTACGGTGACGTGCGGCGCGGGCGTCGCCCTTCCTGGATCGAGGCCGCGCCGCCCGAAGCGGCAGAGCCCCTTTACGAAGCTTTCGTCGCGGCGGCGCGCCGAACAGTGCCGCGCGTCGAGACCGGGAGTTTTCGGAGCATGATGCAGGTCGAGCTGGTCAACGACGGGCCGGTGACCATTCTGCTCGACAGCCGCAAGCAATTTTGATGAAAGGCAGAATTCAGGAGTCGGAATTCAGAATCCAGAGTAAGAGGCTGAAACCCTCTTTCTTTTCTTCTGACTTCTGACTTCTGCTTTACCTCAAATAATTTTGGTGGAGGCCAGTTTATAGTGGAAAGCCGACAATGGAAGCGTACATCTATCTTTTTGTGGTGCGGACTCGCGCTGCTGATTTTTATCGCGGGGTGCGGGGGGCAGAAGACGGCGTCTAAGGATTCAGATTCGACGCCGGACCCTAACGTCAAGCGGGGCGTGAAGCCGGAGCCGGATCAGGAGGTGGCCGTCATAGAGATGGAGAACCCGGCCTATGGGCGGATGGTCATCGAGCTTTACCCGAACATTGCGCCGAAGATGGTTGAGCGCTTCAAGCAGCTCGTCCGCGAAGGCTTCTATAACGGGACGGCGTTTCACCGCATCAGCCCGCAACTCGGCATCATTCAGGGCGGCGACCCGCTCTCAAAAGACGCCAACCCGAATAACGACGGGACGGGCGATTCACCTTACCCGAACGTGCCGGGCGAGTTCAGCGACATTCCATACGAGCGCGGGATTGTGGGCGCGGCGCGCAAGGGCGCGAACCCGCAGTTCGGTTTATCAGAGGAGCAGGCGCGCGACACTGGCAACTGCCAGTTCTACATCACGCTCAAGCGCGT
>DATEMM010000214.1:0-13886 GCA_035275605.1 Pyrinomonadaceae bacterium | reverse complement strand
AGCTGCTCAACACGCTTGAGCCCATTCTGCTCGACATCGCCAATTTGCCGAACCGCGTGAAAGCACGCGACGTGCGCTCTATCGAGCAGCGCATGGAGAAGAAAGAGATCGTTGCCGCGCTGCAAGTGCAGACGCTGGTGGCTTCAAACTGATTCGATTAGTGAGATGCGAATTATGCTGAACAAAAACAACCGACCGACATCCAGCAGGCAGGGGCGCAACAGCCTTATCGTGGTGGCGCTCGTCCTGACACTTATCCTGACCAACCTCTTCGCCGCGGCCGTTCTTGACCGAGGGGCCGCGCAGGAGGTTGACAAGCTCAACCGCTTCGTCCAGAGCCAGAACGCGGCGGCCGCGCAGGTCTTTCGCGAGGGCAGGGACTTCATCGGCGACGAGGAATGGGCCGAGGCCGAGGGCAAGTTCCGGAGCTTCATCTCCAGCTATCCGAAGGACGGGAACCTGGACGCCGCGCTCTACTGGCTCGCCTTCGCGCTCAGCAAGCAGGAGAAGTTTAAGGAGGCCGAGAAGCAGTTGAAGAGACTGCTCAAGGAGTTCCCGCGCTCGAACTGGGCCGACGATGCGACGGCGCTGCGCGTGCAGATAGCGCAGAACGTGGGCAACCCAGAGATCATCAACCAGACGCTCAACGAAGACGACATCGAGATTAAGATCGTCGCCCTGCAAAGCCTCTTCGAGTCGAACCCGGAGCGTGGCCTGGCCTACGTTGCGGAGATGATGAAGCCCACTTCCACGGCGAACGTGCGGCTTAAAGAAGCCGGAATCGAGATGCTGCGCCGCTTCGGCGGAAAGCAGTCGGTCCCTATGCTGCTGGACATCATACGCAATCAGACGGACCAGAAGTTGCGCGTCACGGCGATTAATACGCTGGGCCGGTCCGGGGACGAGAGCGTGCTGCCGCTCCTGAAAGAACTGGCGACCACTTCGACCGACGACGAGATCAGCCAGGCCGCCATCTTCGCCATCTCTCGCTTCAGCGGCGCGGGCGCGCAGGCGATGCTCGTGGACCTGGCCCGCACCGGGAAATCAATCGAGGTTCGTAAAAACGCCATCTTCTGGCTGAGCAACAGCGGCGAGTCTGTCCTGGACGAGCTGCTCCGAATCTACGACGCGGACCGCACCCCGGAGGTCAGAAAGCAGATCATCTTCGCCCTCAAACGCATTGGCACACCGCGCGCCTTCAATAAGCTTTACGAGATAGCGCGCAGCGGCGACGACATGGAGGTCCGCAAGGACGCGTTCCACTGGATAGGGCAGGGCGGAGGCGCGCAGGCGCTGGACTTCCTGATTCAGACCTACGACGCCGAAAGAGACGTGGAGATTAAACAGCAGATCATCTTCGCGCTGAGCCGCACGGGCGACAAGCGCGCCGTGCAGAAAATGATGGACATCGCGCGGCGCGACCCGTCGGTTGAGCTGCGCAAGCAGGCCATCTTCTGGTTAGGTAAGAGCAACGACCCGGAGGCGCAAAAATTCATCGAAGGGCTTTTGAATTAGAGCCGGGGATTCCTGTCAACCAACCTCTTCTGAAAGGTGAAAGTGATGCCATTCGCACTCGTCTCATTCGTCCTAGCGTTCTTCGCTTCGCTGTTTGTGCCAGCCTCTATGCCTGCGCAGCGTGAGGGCTTCATCACGGTTGAAGGCGCGGACCTCCGCGCGAAATACGAAACGGCCCTGCGGATGGGGCGCGCCGCCTCTCCGCCAAAGCCCTTCTGGACCGCGCATTCTTTCGACGTGCGCCCCGGCGTCGCCGTCGATCCCATCCAGTCGGGCGAGTTTCGCGGGAGCATGAACAGCTACGGCGACATCACCATCTTTATGGGTAAGCCCGACGGCACCAGCATAGAGACGCGCAATCTGGGCATCTTCGTGCTGCACGAGGGGAACGCCGTCAGCCGGATCGAAATTTACAACCTGGACCGCAAGCGCGAGTACAGCAGTTACCCAGTCTACTGGCTCGGGCGCGGCGGGAATGAAGAGAGTCTGAATTTCCTGCGCGGGCTGGCCGAATCCGCTCAGGCAGCCCCGGTCGTGGAACACGCGACGGTCGCCATCGCCTTACACGACGACCCGCGCGTGAGCGAGATTTTGAAGAGCATCGTTCGCACTTCCAAAGACCAGGACGCGCGGCGCACAGCCGTCCACTGGCTCGGCTTCACCGGCGTCGAGACGAATTTCCTGGCCGACCTGGTGCGTAATGAAAGCGAGAACGAGGATGTGCGCCGCGCAGCCGGGCACGCCCTTGGCGTTAGCTCAGACCCGGCCTCCCTGGGCGTTCTGACGGACCTCTACCGGGCGGTTGCCAGCCGCGAGATCAAGCGCAGCCTGATTCATTCCATCTCGATTAACTCAAACCAGGACCAGGCCGTCGATTTTCTCATCAGCATCGCGAGGGGGGACGCGGACCGCGAGGCCAAGAACCAGGCGCTCTTCTGGCTCGGCCACAAGGCGGGCGAGAAGAGCCTGGGCGTGCTCAGGGAGACGGTCGAAAAAGAGGACGCCGACACGGAGGTGCAGAAGCACGCGGTATTTGTCATCAGCCGCCGCCCGGCCGAAGAGGCCGTGCCGCTCCTCATCAAAATCGCCAAGACGCACCGGAACGCGGAAGTCCGCAAGCAGGCGATTTTCTGGCTCGGGCGCACGGGCGATGCGCGCGCCCTGGCCTTCTTTGAAGAGATACTCAAAAAATAAATCGGGAGGACGCTTCATGAAAACCAGATTAGTAGTTGCGCTCTTTAGCTTCGCGCTCCTGATAGGCTTCTCGCCGGAACTCTTCGGGCAAAAGAAGAAGAAAGTTAAGGACAAGAGGTTCGAGCCCGCGGCCCGGCAGAACTTGAAAGATTACGAAGGGACGTACATGGGAATCGACCCGACCTACAGGGTCGAGATCAGCCTCGGCGCGGACGGGCGGCTCAATGTTAAATCCTTCGAGAACGGGCGCAGCGCTATCCTTGAAAACATCAGGGTGCAGGGCGCGCGCCTCCTTGGAACGAAAACTTACACGGACGGGCGCACGGGCGTGTTCGAGGGCACTTTCAGCAACCGAATCTTAAACGGCGAGAGCGCGTTCGGAATCCTGGTGGAAGGCATGCAGATCGACGAGGCCGGCCTCTCTCACACCACAATCTTCTACCAGCGCCGCTAGAAACATTTCGGGGGAAGCTTTCAGCCAGGGGCTTCCCCCCCTCTTCACTCTTTCGACCTTCAGGGCTCACACATGAAAAGATTGTTCTGCTTCCTCGCGATTGTCTCTCTCTCCCTCAACTTCTCAATCGTAGTAAACAAGGCGCTGGCACAAACCGCTCCGGCAGCGCAGCAGACCTTGAGTCAGAGCGAGGAGGAGGCGAAGCGCGCGATTGAGGCGCGTCTTAGCGCGTCCATAGAGGCTATGCGGCGCAAAGACCTAGCCGCGCGCCTGGAGCTCGTTACGCCGAACTGGACTGGAAAACTGAAAGACGGCGAAATCATCACGGTTAAAGATTTGGAAGAGTCCTTCAGGCGGCAGCACCAGAGCATCATCTCCGTCAGCGACGAGACGCGCACGGTCGTGGATACTATCCAACTAAGCGGCAACGAGGCGACCGTCCACACGAGCCAGCGCTTCGTCAGAACTGTGCCGGGTGGCGACGGTAAGCCGGTCGAGGTCAGAACGAGCGTCACGCACCTGGAGAAGTGGGTCAGGACCGAGAGGGGCTGGCTGACCAAATACATCGAAGAGCTGGAGCAGGGGCCAACCTTCGTCGGCGGCGTCGAACAGGCACAGGACCGCGTGGGGTGGAAATTCGTTCGCGTCGTCTGGGAGGAAGGCGTTGAGCGCGCGCGTCAGGTTTTCGAGGAGGCCAGAAGGCGCGACCCGCAGGCCGTCCTCTTTCAGGAGGGAACGCTCAACACCCTCGGCTACAAACTGATAAATAAGGGGCGCGCCACTGACGCGATAGAGGTTTTCCGTCTCAACACACTGGCCTACCCGCAAGCCTTCAACGCCTACGACAGCCTCGCCGAAGCCTACATGGTTGTCGGCAACAAGCAGCTCGCCATAGAGAACTACAGGAAATCGCTTGAGCTGAATCCGAAGAACACGAACGCCGTGCCGATGCTGGAAAGACTGGGCGTGCCGCTTTCGGCCGAAGCCATCTGGCAGATGGCCGGGCCTCCGCCCGATGTAGAGCTTTTGACAGATGTCGAGTACGGCTCGCGCGGGAGCCATTCGCTCAAGATGCACATCCTGCGCCCGAAGGCACAAGTTAAGGGCGGCTCGCCCGTCATCGTCTTCATACACGGCGGCGGGTGGTTCGAGGGACACCACAACCGCGGGATAGGACCGCTCATACATTTCGCGGAGCGCGGCTACCTGTGCGCGACCATCGAGTACCGTTTGAGCGACGAGGCCAAATTCCCTGCTCAGATAGAGGACGTCAAGCTCGCCATCCGGTACCTGCGTGCGAAGGCGAAAGAGTTGCGTCTGGACCCTGAGCGCATAGGCGTCTGGGGGCAATCGGCCGGCGGGCACCTCGCGGCGCTTCTGGGGACGAGCGGGGGCGTGAAAGATTTGGAGGGTGCGGGCCAGTGGCAAAAATTCTCGTCGCGCGTCCAGGCGGTCGTCGATTGGAACGGACCCGTCGATTTCCTGGACCCGCAGGATGTCGAGTTAAGGGCCAAAGTGAAAGCGGACGCTCCTGAGCGTCTCCTAGGCGTTCCCCTCAAAGAGAACGTGCAAAGGGTAGCGCGGGCCAATCCTGTGACTTACGTCTCGAAAGATGATCCGCCGTTTCTCCTCATGCACGGCGACGCGGACGCGGTCGTCAGCTTCAGCCAGAGCCAATTGCTCTACGACGCTCTCAAGCGGGCGGGCGTGGACGTGACTTTAGAGGTCGTCAAAGGGGCCGGGCACTTCGGCGTGGACGGCGTCTCTAGGCTTCAAGGCGAATTCGCCGCATTGATGGACGCCTTCTTCGATAAACATCTTAAAAGATAAGGAAGAGAAAAATGATCCGGCCCCCCGAAGGGAGGGATTTAGACCCCGAAGGGGTCGAATATGAAAGCCAGGCTCAAGTGCGAATCACGCCGCCCCTCGAATATCGTTAGAAAGGGATTGAGACCCCGAAGGGGTCATATATGATAGCCAGGGGCAGAGCGAACGACAGTCCGCGTCGCCCCTGGAGAATGGCACACAAGAATTTCGACCCTGAAGGGGTCGCATACTCAATGTTGAATATGCGACCCCTTCAGGGTCGTAAATCTTTTCTCGCATCATTCCAGGGGCGGCGCTCACCTACGGTTCGCTCTGCCCCTAACTATTGTATTCGACCCCTTCGGGGTCAAGAACATTTTGGATCAAGAACATTTGGGGTTGAGAACATGATGATTACTGGACTCTCACTGTCTATAATGAATCCGACCTCTCGCCATCATCCGTAACTTGATTGACACGCGGGCGACGGCTAGTAAAATTAGCGCCCGAACGCTCTTTATACCCCACGCCTTCAGGAGACCGCGCAATGGCCGCTTACGAGTTCGTGACCGTCTGGCGTTTCAAATCACCGCTCGCCCCCGTCTGGGAGCTGATCTACCACTCGGACCGCTGGCCCACCTGGTGGAAGGGCGTCGAGAAGGTCGTCCTGGTCAAGGAGGGCGGCGAAGATCACGTCGGCAGCGTTCACCGCTACACCTGGAAGAGCAAGCTGCCCTATCGGCTCAGCTTCGACATGCAGTTGACGCGAGTCGAGCCGATGTCTGTCATCGAGGGGAAAGCAATGGGTGAGTTGGCGGGCGAGGGCCTCTGGCGGCTTTCCCACGACGGCGAGGTGACGACTGCGCGCTATGACTGGAGAGTTCAGACCACTAAGCCCTGGATGAACCTCCTGACGCCCGTCGCCCGCCCGCTCTTCAAGTGGAATCACAACGTGGTGATGGAATGGGGAGCCGAAGGATTAGCCAGGGAATTGGGAGTCGAGCGGGTTTGACTTCCATGTGACATAAAGATAGAGCGGGGACCTTGGAATCCAAGGTCCCCGCCCAGACAGGCCCAGGCGTCTTCCTCACCCGAACCCGGCCCCCCTCTGACCGAACCTCTTAGCGAAGCGTCATCCCTTCGAGCGCGACCGTGTATTCCTTCGCGGCCGGGTCGTAGCGGACGCTGTACTTCGTCGGGTAGTAAGCGCGGCGCGCGTACTTCGCCGGCAGCTTAATCAATTCAGTAACATTCGTCTTCGTCTCAAGAAAAGCCTTCGAGATCATCGGCTCGGCGAAGACCAGCCGCCCGTCGTAGCTGCCGAAGAGGAACGTGGTCGTGAACGCGTGACCCTGCAATTCCTTCGAGAGCGGGTTGACCCAGTGCGACCCCATGCGCGGGATTTCCGAATCCGGCACGTGAATGTAACCTTCGGGGACGTACTCGGCGGCGGGCTGCCTGCGGCTCCTCGCCACGTCGTCGCCCTGCACGGTGATGCCTGCGCGCTCCTCTTCCGTAATCATGTAGAAGTGGAAATCGAAGTGCGCCACATCGTAAATCTTCTCCGGCGGGTGGCCGTGCGGGTTCCAGTCCAGACCGATGTGCTTGAACGCCGTGCTGGCAGCCTGCGCGGGCAGGGCCAGGGAAAGCTCCATCCCTTCCTGGCCTGGGGGCAGTTCCGCCGGCAGCGTCGAAAGAGCCTCCTCGCTAAAGGTCAAGCCGATGGCCGTAGGGTTGCCCTGGCGGTCGAACGTCGCCCACGAGCGAACCTGACCTTTGCCGAGCTGCTTAACCTCTCCGACGATGGTTCCGGCTTTGGTGGCGGCCGACGGCGAGCTCTTCAAATTCATAGAGGCGTTGCGACCCCCTGAGCGCTGGGCGAAGACCAAGCCTGTGGCGACGAGGACCACCGCCAGCGCGACGAAGAACTTCCGGAAAAGGAAAACCCTGTCCACACTCATGACGAGCGCGAGCGGGCTGCTCTCAAAACTACCGATAGCAATCTGATTCTGATTCATAAGCCTTAGCTTTACTGACCTCCTATCTGCTAACGCGCAGTTCGCGGCCGGATCAGATCAACTTGCCTGACAAAATTCATTTTTATTTGAAGGCAAGAATTTTTTGCCGCAAGTGATTCCCGCCGCCTGGATTTTCCGCGTTATCTAGTTGGGAGCGATTTTCGCAACCCGATAAAGAGAGGTGGAAATAACGATGCAAGCCGCACAGATAACCTTAAATCATTACGGGCACGACAGGCGCACCGCCGCCGAAGCCTTGCCGCAGGGGTTGACTGCGCAACTTTCGAATTGGCTGACGCGCGTCTTCGGTTGCTGGCACAGTGAGATGAGCCGCCCGTTCACGCACGACGGCGAATCCTACCGCACCTGTCTGGAGTGCGGAGCACGCCGCAAGTTCGACCGGACGAGCTGGGAGATGGTGGGCGCTTATTACTACGCCGTGCCGGAGAGCGGCCGCCTGGCTTCGTTGCCGAGAACGGCGTCGCTGATTCTCAAAAGATCAAACGCCTAGAACCTTAGATTGCCGGAGATTGTCGCGCGCGCGGCAATGGTGGATGACGGCGACTCCATCCCGCAACCGGGTCGGGACGGGGTCGCCGTCATCCGCGTTTTACCGATGGCCCTGAGCACTCCGCTTGTTACCCGCGCACACGGAAAAACTCGCCTCGGCCAGGCACTGCGGCCCGCCCTCAATAATCATAATTCTTGTGTTAAAGTAGCAGTCGCATACTCTCCGTTCATCCAGACATCTCCGAAGGATTTTTGAGACAATGAAAAGAGTCATTTGTGCTTCAGCCGTCCCGCTCATCATCGCCGGCGCCCTTTTCGCGCAGACGGCCTCGCGCAGAACTTCCGGGGCTGGCGGCCTCGCGCCCGGCTACTGGCCGCTGGAGAAGAGCCAGGCCATCATCGAGAAGATGCAGACGGTGCGACTCGCGCCGGAGCTTTCGCACCTGACGGCGGGTGAGCGCGCGGCCGTCGCCAAGCTGCTCGAAGTGGGCCAGATTTTTCAGGAGCTTTACGAGGAGCAACTGCACGCCGAGGCGCTCTCTTCACACCGTGAGCTACAGGCGCTCGACCGCCGGCTCGGCCACGCAGCCGCGACCGCGAACCTGCTGACGCTCTACCGGCTCAACCAGGGACCCATCGCCACCACGCTTGAGAACAAGCGCGAGACTTTCCTGCCGGTCAAGCCGCGCCAGGTCGGCTCGAACATGTACCCGGCGGGTGTGAGCAAAGAGGAGATAGAAGCCTTCCTGACGGCGCACCCGGAAAAGCGCGCCTCGATTATGGATTTGCGCTCGGTCGTGCGGCGCTCGACGACCGAGAGCCTGCGGCGGGACTTGATGAAGCTCAGGCAGTACCCTGTGCTGGCCACTCTGCACCCTGGGCTCCAGGCAGAGCTGACCGGGCTGCTGGCCGGGCGCGCGCCGAAGGGTTTTTACAGTGTGCCTTATTCGGTGGCCTACGCGGACAAATTGATTCGCGCGCACGGATTGCTCAACGAAGCCGCCGACCTGTTGGAAAAAGATGATGAAGAGTTCGCGCGCTATCTCAGGAATCGCAGCCGCGACCTGCTCTCGGATGATTACGAGTCGGGCGACGCGGCCTGGGTGACTGGACGCTTCAAGCATCTGAACGCGCAGATCGGCTCCTACGAAGTCTACGCGGACGACCTCTACGGCGTGAAAACCTTTTTCGCCTTCAGCCTGCTCAGCACGCGCCAGCAGGAAACGGAAGCCCTCCGGCAGGCCATGAAAGGCTTGCAGGCGCTCGAAGACTCTCTGCCATACGAGCATCACAAGAAGGTTAGAGAAGACATCCCCGTAGGCGTCTACGATGTGGTGGCAGACTTCGGGCAGGCGCGCGGCGGCAACACTGCGACGATTCTTCCGAACGAGAGCTACCTTGCGCGCCGCTACGGCCGCACCATTCTTCTGCGCTCGAACATCATGCGAAACCCGGACCTCTTCGGCGGCACGAGCCGCCGCTGGGAGGCCGCGGTCGGAGAGCCGCACAGGCAGGAGCTGACTTCGGAAGGAAATTTCTACCGCACGCTCTGGCACGAGGTCGGACACTACCTGGGCGTGGACCTGACGAAGGACGGACGCGATCTGGACGTAGCGCTTCAGGAGAACTCTTCCGCGATGGAGGAGATGAAGGCCGACCTCGTCTCGCTCTTCGTCGCGGAGGCTCTGCGTAAGCAGGGCTATTACACTGCCGAGCAGCTCCGCGCCGTCTACGCGAGCGGCGTTCTGCGCGTCTTGCAGAACAACCGGCCCAGGCGCGACCAGCCCTACAACACCATGCAGCTCATGCAATGGAATTTCTTCATGGAGAACGGGCTCCTAGCCTTCGACCGGCAAACTGGAAAGCTCAGGATTAACTACGACAAGTATCACACGGTAATCGGCAAGCTCCTCGCCAAAGTTCTGGAGGTGCAGTACCAGGGGGACAAGGCCGCGTCCGACCAGTTCATAGAGCAGTACACGAAGTGGGACGAAGATTTGCACGGGGTCGTGGCGAAGAACATACGCGAACAGCAGCGGTACAGGTTCCAGTTGTTCAAGTACGCCGCGCTGGGCGAGTGACCGGAAGCGAACTTGCCACAGAGACACGGAGAAAACTTAAGAAATTCAGAGTTCAAATCCCAGATCTCAAATCTGAAATTTGAAATCTGAAATTTGAAATTATTTGTTTGAATGTTTCTTCTCTGTGTCTCTGTGGCTCATTCCTAATCGAGTCTGACAAACTTTCCCGAAACGACACCCGCGAATCAATCGTATGGCCGGGTATAATCCACGCAGGAGGCCGCCGGGACAATTCAGCCGGGAAGGAGAATTAACAGAAGATGAAAGAAGGGCAATTTTCCAGAAGGGACTTCTTCTACCTTTGCCTAGGGGGCGGCCTCCTCGCCGCCGGCTACCCGGTCGTGCGCGCCATCTCTCAAGCCAGACAGGTGAAGAACGGGCAGGCATTGGCCCCGACGCCCAGCAACACGCTCGGCCCCTTTTACAAGAAGGGCGCGCCGCGCCGCGAGCGATTGATCGAGCCTAACGAGCAGGGCGTGCCGCTGCTCGTCAGCGGGCGCGTCATCAACACGGACGGGCAGGCGCTTTCAGGCGCGACCCTGGAAGTCTTCCACGCGGATCACTACGGCGAATACGACCTGGAAGGCTTTCGCCATCGCGGCGAGATTCCCGTCGGCGCAGAAGGCCGGTACGCGTTTGAGACCATCATGCCGGGCGAGTACGGGGGCCGCGCGCAGCACGTTCATTACGTCATCAACGCACCGGGACACAGACAGCTCGTCACGCAGCTCTACTTTGAAACGGACCCGAAGTTCGGGGGCAACCCGGACAGGAATTACACCAGGGACAGCCTCGTCCAACATCGCGAGCTGATCCGCCCCGTCACGAAAATCAGCAGAAACAACGCGGCCTACTCTTCCGTCGTCTTCGACATCTGCCTGGAGAAGGCTTGAAGAGAGTCGTGCTTTAACCGGCCCCCGCGCCGATCACTTGCTCGCCACAACAGAGTAAGATAGTCGGGTGAGAACGCTCGTCTACACCGGATTCGCGCTCGTCGCCTTCGCCATGAACTCTGTGCTCTGCCGTCTGGCGCTGGGCGGGGCGACGATTGACGCCGCCAGTTTCTCGACCGTCCGGCTCACGGCGGGCGCGCTCACTCTGCTCCTGATAACGGCGGCTGTGAAGGGAAAGATTTCGCGGAGCGAGCGCGGCAACTGGACATCCGCCTCGCTATTGTTTCTCTACGCCATAGCCTTCTCGCTCGCCTACCTGAGCCTGAGCGCGGGGACAGGGGCGCTGATTCTCTTCGGCTCTGTGCAGGCAACGATGCTCGTCTACGCGCTCGCGACCGGAGAGCGCCCTCGCCCTCTGGCATGGGCTGGCTTGCTCCTGGCCATAAGCGGTCTAGTCTATTTGGTCTCCCCAGGGCTGACGGCTCCGCCCGTCATGAGGTCAGCGCTGATGGCTGCGGCTGGCGTCTCGTGGGGCTCTTACTCGCTGCGCGGTCGTGGAACCTCCGACCCGCTCGGTGACACGACCAATAATTTTGTCCGCGCCGTGCCCCTCGTCATCGTCGTCAACCTCATCCTGCTACGCGACCTGCATCTTTCGGGGAAGGGAATCCTCTTCGCCGTTTTGTCGGGAGCGGTGGCCTCTGGTCTGGGCTACGTGGTCTGGTACGCGGCGCTGAAGGGGTTGACGGCGACGCGCGCGGCGACCGTGCAATTGATCGTGCCTGTGCTGGCGGCGCTTGGCGGGGTGATTCTTTTGGCGGAGAAGGTCTCGCTGAGACTCGTCATCGCGGCCCTCATGATTCTGGGCGGCGTCGGGCTGGCGCTCTTCGGGCGCGAGCGCGCAGGTTCATAGTTCAGAGTTCGCGCTAACAACCTGGAAGCAATCAGAGCCTGTTTGAAAAGCCCCGAAGGGGCGATAATAAGATAGCCTGGGGCCGTCGCCCCAGGAACCTGGCACAGCATTCAACGTCAAGCCCTGTAAGGGCGAAATACCTTATTTCGCCCTTACAGGGCTTATCATTAATGGACGGTCTGTGACCTGGGGCGATGCCCCAGGCTTTCATATCTCGCCCCGTTGGGGCTTTATGACTTTCCAAACAGGCTCTCATTACCTCAGGGCTTGTCTTCATCATCTTCATTATTTCCCTTGAGCAGCTTCTGAATCTGAATCACTATGAACTCGGCGGGCTTCAGGGGCGCGACGCCTATCAGTATGTTGAAAAGGCCCTGGTCAATGTCCTCCTGAGTCGTGGTCGTCCCGTCGCATTGGACGAAGAAAGAGTAGAACGCGCCCTGCCGCTGCAACTCTGCGAGAAAATTCTCCACGCTAATCCTGACGGCGGCCCAGAGCTGCTCGCCGTTGGGCTCGAAGACGGTCCACGCTGTGCCACGGTCGATGCTCTCTTCCAGATAGAGCCAGAGCCTGCGGATGGGGACGTACTTGTAATCGTCCTCCAGCACGTCTGCCCCGCGCAGGGTGCGTGCGCCCCAGACGACCGGCCCGTAGGTCGGAAAACTTCTCAGGCAGTTAATCCCGAGCGGATTGAGAAGCTCGTTCTGATCGTCCGTGAGATTGATTTCGAGTTGGAGGATGCCGCTGATTCCCGCTTCCGTTCCGGAGGGAGCTTTCCAGACACCTCTGGAGGCGTCCGTCATGGCGTAGATGCCAGCGACTGCCCCGCAGGCGGGCATCACCGTCGGCGCGCCGTTGCGCAGGATGTCCGCCTCGACGACGCGCGGGAAATAGACGGCCGCGTTGCGCTGCGTCTCGCCCGCAATGCCGAAGTACGTAGGCTGAATCTCGTTGAAGGCGTCGCGCCTTGCGCTATCGGCCCAACTGACCGGCGCATCCAGGATAAGCATGGCGCGCCTCTTCACGCAGTAGACCGCGAGCGATTGGTAGACAGCGTTGTCCGTGTCGCGCTTTGCCTCCGTGTCTGCGGGGTCTAACGAATCGGGCGGGACGCAGAGCAGGTTGAAGAGGTCAACCCTATCTAGAGCCGCAATCGCGCCGTCAATGTAAGTTTGCGGCGAGAGCTTCGGGCCGCTGGCATCTTTCGTGGAAGAGGCAGCCTGGCCGCCGGGCTCTACGAGGCGGACGATTAAGGCCGTGCTTCCGCCGTTGAGGAAAAAATCGCGCACGGTGTAGCCGAGCGGGCTCTCCAGGGACAGCCCACCGAAGATTCGCTCGTACTCCTCAAAGCTCTGGACCGCGACTGGCCCATCCCCATCCGTGCCCACAGGCCCAGTGGGCGTGCGCCCGACGAAGGCTGTGATGGAGGTCTGGACTCCGCTGATGACTTGCGGGCTTGCTGGATTTTCTTCGATGGAGACGCCGGGGCGGGTGCGATTCATAAAGCTCCTTTTTGACGGCTGCTGAATTCTATCGCTTTGAGTGAGCGCGTGGAGTATAATCCGATTGCTCTGTCGAAGTCTTCTCAAGCCGGCCGCGCCTGAACAGGCTTCTCACAAGCGTTCGACGTTCCTTAGATCGGACGGATTCGGCTGGCAGACATTAGCTGAAAAATTAGCCCCTAGCGACGAGTGCGGCGCTGTGCCAACACTCGGTCGCATGTATCTCGCTACCGCTGTATCCGGATAGGACTTGCTGACTCAGCTTCTCTGACCTTCAGAGCCAAGGAGTGCTCAAGGTGAAAATCCCTGTCTTCTACTTCGATGACGAGGTGATACTGCTGGACTCTTTCCGCGACACGTTCGGCGACGAGTACGACGTACAGACGGCCTCGTCGCTGGCGGACGCGCGCCGTCTGCTCTCGGAGTGCCGCCCGGACGTTATCATCAGCGACCTGAGCATGCCCGAAATTTCGGGTACGAATTTTCTGCGCGAGGCGGCGCGGGTCTGCCCGCACAGTTTCAGAATTCTGCTGACGGGCTATGCGCGCGTGGGCGACGTCATCGAAGAGATAGGGGAGGGCGTTGTGCAGTTCTTCATGCCGAAGCCCTGGGAGGAAAACCAGATGCGCAAGGCGCTGGAACTGGGGGCTCTGAAACGTAAGGGCAGGAAAGGCCAGGAGGGCTGACCCTGGCAGCCCGCAGACGCGCGAAGCGCCTGAGGAAGCCCAATGGGGAGAGTCTCAGGCGCGCGAGGCGGCGCGTGACGGGCGAAATCCGGTTTCCCTGAGCAGCGACGAGAACATCCGCTGGTACTCTTCCGATCTCTCCTTGTGCTCGCGCACCCAGCCAGAGACGATATTCTTCAATTTACGCTCGGAATTCTCCGGCGTCTCCTCGCACGGGGCGTTCAGGTTGGCCTCGGCGCGCATCCGCTGGTCGCGCTTGACGACTCTCACTGATCGGTTCTGTTGCATGGTCGGGGTTCCTCCACCTGTATACG
>DATEMM010000213.1:0-5058 GCA_035275605.1 Pyrinomonadaceae bacterium | reverse complement strand
TAGCGCCGGTGGTCCATTCGCACGGGCCACCGGCGCTACTCGTTTCGGCGTGAAGCCTGCGTGTAGGCGAACTCGCCGAAGACTGGCTGAAACTACTGGCCGAATCTCTGGCGGTATTCGCCGGAGTTCATGAAGCCGTTAATCATGCCCCGGTAGTCGCCCCCGTTCTCGTTCATGATGCGAATCCACTCCAGGTAAAGAGCGTCCGGGTCGCGCCTCAGATAACCGAAGTACTGCATGACGACGAAGGCTTCCGTGTAGAACTTGCCTCTGACTTCGGCGCTTTCCGTGATGGAGCGCAGCGCCTGCCAGCGAGCCATCTGCCCCGTCTGGAGCGCGTTGATGAGCGAATCCCTGTTTGAGAGGACGACCCCGGCGGTGTTCGAGAGCGCGTTGACGAAATCGGCGTCCGAGAGGTTGTTGTACCTGTCTGCGAACTCCGCCCGCGCCATGAAGTCCTGGGTGAACAGGTTCTTGTTGTTCTCCTTTTCGGCATCCGTCTGGAAGCCGCTCGTGCTAGACATATCTTTGGCGAACTCCAGGTAGCGCGGGACTCTTCCCAGGGCGGCCGAGTAGAAGCGGTAGATGAAGTAGCCGCGGTCCTGAAACTCAGGCGAGCGGAAGAAGGCCGAAGAGACCTCTACCTTGTCGCAGCTTGAGTCTCCGCGCGGGCAGTTGTCCACAATCTCCTGCCAGGCACGGAGCCCTTCCGGCTCCGGCTCGCGGTTCAGGAAGTCCATGTAGTGCTGTATGACAAAGGTCTTCGTGACGTCCACAGGGTTCGCGGCCCCGCCAGCCGTGTCGTTGTCCTTGATGGTCAGCACGGCGGTCCCGGGTGTGCCAACAGAGGTGCTGCGCCCGGCGTCAAACAGCATCAGGTTGACTGTCTCGTCCCCTTCGACGAAGGCGTCGTCGGTAATCAACACGGTGATGGTCTTGCTGGCCTCGTTCGGGGCGAAAAAAAGTCGCCCGGCCGCGGTCGTATAGTCGGAGCGCTCGTGCGCCGTGCCGTTGGTCGTTGTGTAATCGACCTTGGAGTCGCGCGAGATGTCGCCCGTGCGCAGGATTCTGATGGCGACGCTGCGCCCGTCTTCCGCCACCGTGTAGCTGGCGGATTCAAAGCTCACCCTGGCCCTTTCGTTGTCGGGTGAAGGGGAGGGCGAAGGCGAGGGCGTAGCGCCCGGCGTGGGCGTCGGCGAAGGTGTTGGCGATGCGCCGGGTGATGGCGTGGGCGCGGCCGAGCCGAAAGCGCCGGAGGCAACGGTCGAACCGCTCTGCGTGACGACGGCGACGGTCGTGCCCGTCGTGATGTTCGGCACGGCCTGGCCGTCGTTAGTGTTCCGCTCAATCTCTCCCTGACGGAAAGTGTTAATGGTCAGGGTGCCTATGTTCGCCCCGTTGACCAGGACGTTGAGCACTGTGCCAGCGGGGAGATTCACATCCTCGACCTGGACCTTGAACCTGCTGCCGTCAGGGCGCGTGCGGTGCTCTGCAACGCCGGACGGGTGCAGGCCGTTTAGCGTCGGGCCTGAAAGAAAGGTTTGAACGATCACCTCGTCGTCGCCTGCCAGAACAGTCACGTTGGCGACCGCGAGCGCCAGGCACGAAATCATCACTACCATCAAAACGATCAGCTTTCTCATTGTTCGCATCACTTGTATCCCTTGAAGAGTTAAGAATCGAGACAGGCCCGTGTGGTGACTGCCCGTTGCACAGTCAAGAGCGAGGTTTGATAAATACATCTAGTGAATCTTTTATTGAATGCATGTTCCCGTGAGCGCAGGCATCCTTGCCTGCGCTCACGGGAATGTGTCCTTCGTCCAGTTGAAAACTGCTCTAACGCTTGGAAAAAAAGCGGCCACCAAAAAGGCAGCCGCCTGATAAAGTGCCTCACCGGCACAAAAGCTTTTGAAGTGAAATCGCCGCGAGAGTTCTACTGGCCAAACCTCTGGCGATACTCAGCCGAATTCATGAACCCATTAATCATCCCACGGTAATCCCCGCCCGTCTCGTTCATGATGCGAATCCATTCGAGATAAAGTGCGTCAGGGTCGCGTCTCAAATAGCCGAAGTATTGCATCACGACGAAGGCTTCCGTGTAGAACTTGGCGCGCACCTCCGGGCTCTCCGTGATGGCGCGAAGCGCCTGTGCCCTGGTCATCTGCCCGCCGCGCAGGGCGTTGATGAGAGAATCCTTGTCAGGCAATATCACGCCCGCCGTGTTGACTAGGGCGTTGATGTAATCCGCCGGGTCCGTCAACTGCTCGTACCTGTCCCTGAACTCCTGGCGCGTGAGGAAATCCTCCGCGAAGAGAGCTTTGTTGGCCTCTTGCTGCTCCGTCGATTGGAAGCCGCTCGTGCGCGACATGTCTTTGGCAAGCTCCGCATAGCGCGGGATGCGACCGAAGCTGACGGAGTAGAACCTGTAGAGATAGTAGCCGCGGTCCTGAAACTCCGGCGAGCGATAGAAGGCCGAAGAGACCTCTATGCGGTCGCAACTCGAATCATTCTGCGGGCAGTCGCTCAGTATCTTCAGCCAGGCCCGCAAGCCTTCCGGCTCGGGCTCGCGATTCAGGAAGTCCATGTAGTGCTGAACGATGAAGGTTTGTCCCGTGTCAATCGGATTCGTCAAAGCGGCAGACGAATCGTTGTCTTTGATGGTGATGGTGACTGTGCCAGGCACGCCGACCTCCGTGCTGTTGGAGGCGTCGAGCAGGCGCAGGCTGAGCGTCTCGTCACCTTCGGCGAAGCCGTCGTCCGTGATGAGGACGTTGATGCTCTTGCTCGCTTCCCCGGCGGCGAAGAACAGCCTGCCCGAAGCGGTCGTGTAATCGGAGCGCTCCTCGGCCGTGCCGTTCGTCGAGACGTAATCAACCTTTGAATCGCGCGAAATGTTTCCGGCGCGCGTTACAGTCACGACCAGGCTTCGCGCGTCCTCGGCTACGGTATAGCCTGGGGCGGCGAACTGGACAGTCGCCCGCGAGCCGTTCGGCGTCGGCGAAGGCGAAGGCGAAGGCGTTGGCGAGGGCGTTGGTGTGACCGAGGGCGTCGGGGTGGGCGAAACTGTCGGCGACGGACTCGGCGTCGGAGTTGGCGACGCCACCGTATTTGCCAGAGAAGAGGGCGCGCCTGAATTCGAGAGCAGGTAGGCTATCAGCGCGTCCAGGTCGCTGGCGGAAAGATGCGAGGTCTTACCGTGCGTGTCCTTGATGACCTGAATGTTGTTGGCAGCGAGCTGCGGGTTGATCTGCCCGTTCGTGACGAGCGGAGCAACGTTGCTCGTTCCCAGCCTGTCAATCTGTGCCCGCCCGTTCTCCTGTATGAAGGGGCTGTCGAGACTGACGTAAAGCGGACCCATCCCGTCGCCGGCCAGCCCGCCCTGGCTGTGGCCTGGCACAATCGGAACTTCGGTCGGCAAATTGTTCGCCCCGCGCCTGTGGTCCGCGCGCACGGTGCGGAAGTTGAAGCCGCGCTCGCCCGGTTGCAAAAGCGGCGAGTCAGGCGGGAGCAGGATTTCGCGGACCGTGTGCGCGAAGCCGTAGTGCAGCCAGCGCGGGACAGAGTCCCAGAAGGTGCGCAGGTGCTTGGTGTTCCGGCTGCTGAAATTCTGCGGCGTGCCTACGTCCTGCGGCGGGCCGAACTTGATAAAGAAGTAGTCGTTGCCCGGGCGGAAGAACGGTCCCTCGCCGTCAACGGTTGATTCGCTGATGACGCCCGGCTCGTGTATGTTGAAATCCTGGAAGGTGTCGTCCAGGACGCCGTTTGTAAACTTGTTGCCGTTGTGGTGGCACTCGGCGCAGCCGGCTCCACCCTCTGCGACTCTCTTGGTGAAGATTTCTTTGCCGCGGGCGATCTTCGCCGCCTCCGCTTCTTCCGGGAACTGTTCGAGCGGGTTCGGCAGCCGCCGCGTCTCGTTCTGCGACCAGAGAATTTGCAGGTAGGCCATATCGAAATAGCCGATCTTGAAAGCCTTGCCTTTGAGGTCGTCGCGGCCGATGGCGCGAGAATTCTCCTCGGTCTTCCTCAGCACGTAATCCTCGCGCGCATGAAAGCGCTCGACCGCGTCGGGCTGCGGGAAGAGCGGAGTCGGGTTGCGTTCACCGAGCAGCACCTCTCCATTACAGGCCGAGGCGTAGGCCATGAAATCGTTGTTCAGCCCCTCGTACCATTCGGGCCAGTTGTCCGAGATGTCTTTGTTCTGCGGGCAGACCTTCGTCCCGCCGACGGCGTTGGCCGCGACGTTCCACTGGCAGCCGTCCTGCCGCCCGTCCCAGTGACAGAAGCCGCACGACTTCTGATTGTCGTCCGAATAGGACGCCGAGAAGAACCAGCGCAGGCCCGCCTCTTCGTCGGTCGCAAAGAGATTCTGCCCGTTGTGTCCGGTGGACGGGTCGGGCGTGACGGGCGTGACGCCGACCGCTATGTACAGGGCGCGCGACAGGTTTCCGTTGGCGTCCACGTTGAGAATGGAGACGTCTTCGGTCTGAAAGTTAGCGACGTAAAGGGTGCGCCCGTCCGGCGAGACTTCGATGCCCTGCGGCGTCACGCCGCCGGTCAACTCAATGCCAGTGGGAGTGAGAAGCTGCGCCGGGTCGCTCGCGTTCACGTTGATGCGAAACGCCTGCACGTTCTCAGAGTGTGCCAGAGAGACGAAAAGCATGTTGCCGCGGATGGCCATCTGCTCGGGGCCGCTGCCTTTGATAATCTTCTGCGCCGCCGTGTGGTCTTTCAAATCAACGAACTGCCCGGGCGTGACGAGCTGCGAGATGTCGCGTCCCTCGTCCACGTAGCGAAAGACGAAGAGATTGCTTTGAGTGTCGAAGATGTTGAGCTCGCTTCCGATGTCGTCGAACGTGGTGGCCTTCGTCGCGTCCGTCATCACGGGCGTGTAGCCGAGGGGCTGCCCGTTGTTCTTAATGGCGATGCCGCCCGCGTCCTTCGTCGGCAGTCCATGACCGGATTCTCTCTGATTAAGCTTCGTATTCGTCTCCTGCCCGGAGACGATGCCCCAGCGCCCGGCAATCTTCACGTCCGTCGAAAGGCCGCCGACGGGAAGGA
>DATEMM010000212.1:0-4020 GCA_035275605.1 Pyrinomonadaceae bacterium | reverse complement strand
AAGCCCTGGGCTATTATCCGTCGCCCCTGACGGGGCTCTTAACTGCTCACTTCTTCACTGGTTTTCAGGCAGTTCCTCGCCGCCCTCGTCGCCGCCGTCGTCGCCCTCGTCGCCCATCTCCTCCTGGGCTTCCGGGGGCGGCTGGCCTTTCTCGTCGCGGATGCGCAGCACCGTCGAATCCACGTCCTTGTTGACGATGAAACTGGCACACAGGCCGTTGACGTCGGAGCAGGTGAAGTCCGCGGTCGCGCCCGAGACGACGCGGCGTCCGCCGCTGATGAGCGTCCAGTTGTTCAGCTCCGGCGGGGCATTCTGTTTGAGCGCGGCCAAATCTTCTTCGGTCAGCGTGCGCCCGTCCTTGCGCTCGAAGATGTAGATGTGTACCTGGTCGAACCACCCGCTCTCCATCGCCTTCGCGTAAAAGTTCTCGTGAATCTCTTCGTTGTCCGAGAAGACGTAGCGCGCGCCGAATTTCTCGCGGATGAGTGGACCCGGATCGTCCTGGTTGCCGAGCGTGATCTGCTTGTAGAGTTCCGCCAGTTTTGGCTCGCGCCTCAGCTTGTTGTCCCGGTCGAGCAGATAGGTCGGGTCGAGCCCCGAAGCGTAAGCGTGTCGCGTGTCGTAGTAGAACATCTTGGGGAAATCATCCCAGTCCGTGTTGAAGACCGTCTCGCCGGGCGGGACGTTCTCTCGGACCCAGGCCATAGACGCCTCGTAGCGGTCCGGCGGGGAATCCCCTTCGATGGATTTCCTGGTCTCGCGCACGTTGAAGTTGATGATAACGACGAGCACGGCGACCAGACCGACCGCGAAGGCTTTGACGAGGCTTCGCCGCCAGAAGACGTAAACGGCGAAGGCCAGCAAAGTGGCGACGACGACGATGGCTATGATGGTGAGCGAAATCTCGCGCGGGTAGACCGCCTGCTTTAAGACGAAGTAGCCCGCCAGTCCCAGGATGATGCCGACGGCGGCCAGCTCCACTTCTTCCAAAAAGTCTCTGCGCCGCACCCCCTCGATTGTTCCGGGCGGCTCGTGCCTGTCCAGGAAGGGCTGCAACTCCTCCATCAACTCGTGCGGCAGACGACCGATGAAGGCGCGCGCCCCTTCCAGAATGGGCCGCAGACTGAAGGCCGCGAAGAGGATGGCGAACGGCGGCCAGTATTCGACCCAGCGGCGCTGCGCGAAACAGGCGATCATCAGGATAGTGGAGAAGATCATCAGGAAGAGCGGGCGCGGGGCGCGCTTTCTGTCCGACCAGTCGTAGGCGATATAGCCCACGACCATCGCGACGAAAGCTATGGCACAGCTTCCCAGCAGATACCAACTCTCATACGGATACCACTCCTGCCCCACTTCTATACGAAAGCCTCCGGGCGCTACCTTCATCATGACGTGCTCGACAAAGAGCATGATGTTTTTCGGAAAGTACGGGTTGATGACGAGGCCCGCGGCCGTCCCCACGGCAGTCCAGACGAGCGGACGCCACTCGAAACGCCGCTCGCTCCATCCGATGACGACTACCCAGATGACGGCCATGCCCAGGAGCGTGATGAACAGGCTGTAAGTCCAGACGAAGAGAAACGCCAGGGGCAGCAACAGCAGATACCGCTTCTCGAAGAGCAGGTAGATGCCCGTCACCATGAAGATGATGGCGACCGGCGGGGCTTTGGCCATGCTCAGCCGGTAGAGAAACGGCGCGGAGCAGGCCAGGAGCGCCACCAGCCAGATGAGCGTCTGGCGTATGCGGTAGCGGACGATCAACAGGTAGCAGGAGAAGACCCCTAGGCTGGCGTAGAGGAGCGAGGCCAGCTTCGCGCCCGCGCGCAAATCCCCGGACCAGGTGAAAGGAATCTGTAGAAAGTGGAAGAAGAGATGATGGTCAACGTAGTCCCGCGGGTTGAGCGTGGTCAGCGGCAGCCAGTCGAAGCGCGGCGGGAAATGGCCCTCGCGCATCCCCTCCCAGAGCAGGCGGCTCCAGCGGATGTGATAATAGCCGTCGAAGTCCCCACAGCAGATGGCTTGCGTGGAGTATTGCAGCTTGCGGAAGATGAGAGTGACGACGACTGCGCCGAAGACCAGGAAGGCGATCTGAATGGCCGTCTCCGACCCGAAGAAACCGCCCCGTGCCCGCTCGACTTTCGCGCTCTCTACTGCCTCGTCGCTCATCCCTTGATTAGTCTCTCAGGCTTTTAATCAGGTCGAGCAGCGACATCGGGTTGATGGGCTTGGTCATGTGCGCGTTGAAGCCGGAGGCCAGCGCCCGGCCCTTGTCGTCGTACATGGAGAAGCCCGTGACGGCGATCATCGGGACGCTGCTGTATTCCGGCAGGGCGCGCAAGGCGACCGCCAGGTCGTAGCCGTTCATTCCGGGCATCCCTATGTCCGAGACGATCACCTCAAACTGCTCTGCGCGCGCAGCCTCCAGCGCCTCCGCCGCCGAGAAGGCCATCACGGCGTCGAAGCCTGCGTGCCGCAGGAACATCGCGATCATCTCGGTCACGTCCGGGGCGTCGTCAACGACCAGGGCGCGCGGGCGGTCCACGCGCTTTTCGGGCACGCCTTCCGTGTTGACAAGGCTTTGATCGGGAGCGTCGCTGCCTCCGGAGGAGAAATGGCTCGAAGGCATCTGGTACATCGCTGGCAGGAGATCAACACGCGGAAAGCTCGGGGCAGCTCGCATCATTACATCCTCTCAACCGTATCGGCCTGTTACAGACGAGGGGCTACAAAATTTATCTACTTTAATGTTACGGCCTAATGTAGCTCAAAAGCTCACGATTCGGCAATCAATAAAAGCGCGCCCCGTGGGAGAGACGATGCGGGGCGGGCCAGATTAAAAAGTCGTGACATCTTCTGCGTAGTTTGATAACTTCGGCAAAGTTAGGTCTACATAGAAAATGGGAGGGGGAAGATGGCAACAAAAAAGGGGAGTAAGAAGGCTGCCAAGTATTCGGGTGGCGGCAAAGGCGGCAAGAAATCTTCCGGCAAGAAGGGCACGGGATATAAGGGCGGCGGCGGCTCGAAGGGCGGCGGCAGCAAAGGTGGAGGCAGTAAAGGTGGAGGCAGTAAAGGTGGAGGCAGCAAAGGCGGGGGCAAGAAATACTCGTCCAAGTCTTCAAAGAAGTCCGCGCCGAAGAAATCATCCGGCTACGGCTCGTAGGGTAAAAAAGGCGGCGGGAAGAAATCTTCCGGCAAGAAATCTTCCGGGAAGAAGGGCGGAGGCGGCTCGAAGGGCGGTTACAAACGCGGCGGGTCGTCGGTCGGCAAGAAGCTGAGGAAGGTGGTCGGCGACGTGCTCTCGGCCGCCGCGTCCGGGGCCATCAAAGGGGCTGTCGAAGAGGCGATTCCGCCGATCGAGAAGGCCGCTGGCATCACCGAAGAGGATAAAAAAGAGGGTCAGTCCGGCGGGCAGTCGGGCAATTAACCAACAGGCACAGCTCAAAATCAGCGAGGGCGCGGATGCAGTCATCAAGACCATCCGCGCCCTTCGCCTTGGCGATGAACGTCTCACCCGTCGCCTGACGTGCTGCCGGGGGGAGGGATAATCGGCCCTTCAGGGGTGGCAGAAAAAGCTGTGACCTCATTCTTATTGCCGCCGGACTCGCCCCGGCTATACTTTTTGCTGCTTTTCTTCGTGCCTTTCTCCTTTTTACTGCCGTAACCCTTCTTGGCTGGCTTCTGGGTGCCATAGCCTTTCTTGGTCGGCTTTTTCTTGGCCGCTTTCTTTCCGTACTTCTTACTGGGCTTCTTCTTGCCGCCATAACCCTTCTTGGTTGCCATGGGAGCTACTCCTTTTCGAGGTTGGGGTTTAATTACCTGCTCGAAGTGAACTCTTCGTCGAGCTGTTTCCGCATGTGTTGCACGTCCGGTCTGGTGAGGTAACTGTTATAGGGCTCCGCCCCCCACTTCGTCTCAAGGCTTGAGAGCCCCTGAGAGGCTTGCGACGCATATTCGCGCGCTTTCGCTTCGTCATTCAGGTGCCGGGCGGCGCTCGCCGCCAGGAGCCAGGCGCGCCATTCT
>DATEMM010000211.1:0-6965 GCA_035275605.1 Pyrinomonadaceae bacterium | reverse complement strand
TATGGGCTTCTGATTTTAGATTAGGACACTACTCCTGTTTTTGACGAGTTGACTCCTGACTTTCAGACTCCAGACTCCAGACTTTCCCCTTATGCCTTCAAAAGCCGTCCAGTTCGTTCAACTCCTGCGCTCGACGAAGCGTGAAAAGCGCCTCGGCACGGTAATCCTCTTTGTCACTTCGCGCTGCAACGCGTTCTGCCGCACCTGCTTTTACCATGAAGAGCTGAATCGTCCGGGCGACATGACCTTCGACGAAATCGAGAAGGTGTCGCAGACGATGCCGTCCATCACGGACCTCTGGCTCTCCGGGGGCGAGCCGATGCTGCGCCGCGACCTGACGAAGGTCATAGACGCCTTCATCGAAAATAACGGAGTCAGACGCCTCATCATCCCGACCAACGCGCTGGTTAAGGCTCGCACTTTCGAGGTCGTAGATCACGCGCTCGGCCTTCACCCGGCGCTCGACCTTTACCTGAACATAGCGCTCGACGGGTATGGCCAAACGCATGACCGGATTCGTGGCGTGCCCGGCAACTGGGAGAAGACGCTCGACTGCATACGCTCGCTCTATCCTCTAAAGGAAAAGTACGCGGACCGCTTTCGCCTGAACGTCAACACGGTGGTTTGCGCGGAGAACTACACGGAGGTCGAGAGGCTTTCGGAGTACCTCTGGGAGAATTTCAAGCTCGACGGACATTACTTCAACATCATCCGCGGCGAGACGCTCGCGGGCGAGGAGATTAAAGAGGTGCCCGCGGAAATCCTGCCGCGCATGTACGAGCGCGTCGCAGCCCTGACGAAGCGCTACGGCGAGCGCATGTTTGCGGACGACGAGGCCAGCAAGCGGTTCATCAAATCCGTGGCCTACGTCGGCACGATTACGACTCACTATCGCACTCAGCATGCCAACTTTCAGCAGCAGACGCCGTGGCCCTTCCCGTGTACGGCGGGCGAGACGACCGCCGTCATAGACTACAACGGGGATGTTCGCGCCTGCGAACTGCGCGAAAAGTTCGCCACGCTCTCAGAGTACGACTACGACTTTGGAAAGCTTTGGGAGGCGCAAGGAAGGCAGGAGGAACTGGGCGCGATTGACGGAGGACGCGCCTGCTGGTGCACGCACGTCTGCTTCATACACGACTCCATGCGCCACTCGCGCCGCGCGCTCCTCTACGAAGTTCCGAAGAATTACCTGGCGCGAAAACGTTGGTAGGGAAAAAGTCTGGAGTCTGGAGTCTTTAAGTCTGGAGTCAAAAGACAGAAACTGTTTTTGACGAGTTGACTTTAGACTCTCAGACTCCAGACTCCAGACTCCAGACTAGATTCGATGCGTGATAGGGATGACGAGAATGTGACGCGAAAGAGCGGCCTGATTTACGCGGCCGTGCTTTCGTTCGTGCTCGCGACGGTGACGCTGCTGGGCCTGGGGTGGGCGCTCGACCGTTGGTTCGGGACCGGCCCCTGGCTGGTCGTGACGGGCATCGTGCTGGGAGCCGGCGTCGGGTTCTACCAGTTCATCCGGCTGATTTCGCGTATTTCCTGAGCCTTTAGTCCATCCTAAACTCGACACCGCAGGGCGTCGTGTGTAAAATCGTCAGCTTCGAGCATGAGCGAAATCGTCAATAGTACCGGCCGGAGTGCGCTCGACGGGACCGACCCGGCGGAGATGGAGCGCCGCCTTTTTCGCACGATGTGCATGACGGTGGCCGTCGCCGTCCTGGTCAGCGCTCCCCTCGCGCCCTGGCGCGTGACCACTGGGCTGTTGGTGGGCGGGCTGCTCTCGCTTTTCAATCATCACTGGCTGCGCACTTCGCTCCGAGCGGTCTTCGGCGCGGCCGAGAGCGGGAGGCGCGTCAAGATCAACGCGGCGCGCTACGTGCTGCGCTATTTTGTAATCGCCGCCGTGGTTGCCGCCGCCTACACGCTCAATCTCGTTTCAATCGTCGCCACGCTGATAGGGCTCTGCTCGTTCGTGGTCGCGGCGATGCTAGAAGCTTTCATGCAGCTCTATTTCATAATCGTCAATCGAGAGGATACTTAAATGTGGTTCTGGTTGCTGAGCGAGCCCGAAACGGCGGGCGCTCTCGCCGAACACGGCGAGAAGGTCGTTGAGCACGGAGAGAAGGTGGCGGAGCACGCGGAGAAAGCCGCGCACCACGTGCCCTGGATCGTCGAGCGGGTCAACGACCTGATTGGCGGCCCCGTCCACCAGTTTCAGTTGAAGTACACCAAGCCTTACTGGGACAAAATTCTCGGCACGGACGCGAGCACTGTGCTCGGCCAGTACACGCCGCAGACGGCCGTCCCCTGGTACACGGTGATGTTCATCATCGCGTGCATCATCAGCCTGGTCGTCATCTGGCTCCTAAAGCGCAAGCTCTCCGAAGACGAGCCTTCGGGCGGCCAGCAGATGCTGGAGGTCGGCGTGCTGGCGGTGCGGAATCTAATCGTGGACGTCATCGGGCCGCACGGGGTGAAGTACTTCCCGGTAGTTGCGACCTTCGGCGTTCTGATTCTCATCTCGAACCTGCTTGGGTTCTTCCCAGGCATGATGTCGCCGACAGCTTCGACCAGCGTCACGTTCGCGCTCGGCATCTCCTCGTTCGTTTACTACAATTATATAGGCATCAAGGAGAATGGGCTGTTCGGCCATCTCAGGCACTTCATGGGGCCGGTGCTGGCGATTGCGCCCTTGCTCTTCGTCATCGAATTAATCAGTAACCTGATCCGCCCGATGTCGCTTGGCATACGTCTCTTCGGAAACCTTTTCGCCGACGAGAAGGTGACGGAGAACATCGCGAACCTCGCGCCGCCGTACACTTACTGGGTGGTGCCCGTCTTGCTGATGCCGCTCGGGCTCTTCGTCGCGTTCATACAGACTTTCATCTTCGTCTTTCTTTCGATGGTCTACATCAGCGAGGTCTCGCACGCGCCGCACGACGACCACGGCGACCACGGCCACGAGCCCGCGCCCGAAGACATCATCGCGCCGGTTTTGACATAAGAGCAGTTTGCAGTTTTGAGTTTTCAGTTTTCAGTTTTCAGAAAGAAGCATTCGAGCTTTTATCTGAAAACTGAAAACCGGAAACTGAAAACTGATTAACCGCGTTTCGAGCGGTGCGGGCAGACGCGCCCGCGCACGTTGGGGCGCTCCCTTGTAGTTAAACTTTCAAAGCGAGTAGGGCGAGATGGAAGAGGCGTAGAAGGGAAGGACGGACAAGAGGGAGCGCGCGTCATGGCTTTCGAGAGTTGAAAGCGCGTCAGGCTTGGCTCGCTGGAGCGCCGTTGTACGAGGGGCGGCTGTATACCGGAGACAGGCGAAATAATACAGAGAGCGTTCTCTTGTGCCCGCAGCCCTTCGCACGCCAGACGTTTCACCCAACGCTTTGAAGCATTCCCATCTTCTTTTGAGGAGGAAGCGAAAATGAGAAAGTTAAGAATGCTCTTCTTCGCAGTCCTGTGCACGCTGATGACCGCCGTGACGGCGTTCGCCCAGGATGCAGCGGACAATACGGAGAGCGTGAACAAGTATAAGGCACTGGCGGCTGGCTTCGGGTTCGCCATCGCCGCCGGACTCGGCGCGCTCGGCCAGTCGCGCATCGCCGCGTCGGCCGTCGAAGGCGCGGCCCGCAATCCCGGCGCGGCCGGTCGTATCCAGATCATGATGATTATCGGTCTGGCGCTGATCGAGTCGCTCGTGCTCTTCGCGCTCGTCATCGCGTTCGCCAAACTCTAATTTGAGCGAACTAAAGCGTAGCCAGAATGCGGGAGAGGTTCAGATGCCTCTCCCGCATTTTTATGTATGTTTTTCAGGATTTATGCGTATCGCGCCAATACGGTAAGGTCTGCGAGAATCAACGGCCCGACCCGTTTAATGCGAAAAGATTGCGCCCCATTTACCGCCGCCGCATCTGGCATAGGCATTGCCAACTGCGCTCGGTGGTGAAATCTCTCCTTAAGTCCATACTTAAAAAATTCTTATCTTCGGCATACTTATCGGCTGAAGGAGGGGTGAACCTATGAGAAAAATAGTTCTCGCTTTCCTGCTTTTGCTTACGACCGCCACCTTCGCGGCGGCCGACACCATCTACCTGCGTGACGGCAGGACCGTGCGTGGAACGGTCCTGGGCTTCGTCGGCGGGCGCTTCGCAGTCCGCCTGACCGCGGCTGTGGGCCCACCGACGGTCATGCAGACCGGCACGCAGAGCAGCAACAACGCGCGCATCACGGGCGAGATCGGCGACGTCATCTTCCTACGCACGCGCGACATTGAGCGCGTGGAGATAGATGGGCGCTCGCTCGACGACGCGCGCTACCTGACGCGCACGGTTCAGGTCGAGCTTGGGCCGAACTGGGTGGACACAGGCATTGACCTCAAGCGCAACGAGCGCATCTCCATCAGCGCTTCCGGCACAATCGTGGCCGGGCGCACGCGCATCACGCCCGGCGGCCTGCGCTCCACGGACCCGAACGCTCCGCTCCCGCGCGCCGCGGAGGGTGTGCTCATCGGGGCCATCGGCAACGACCCGAACTCGCCGATTATAGAGGTCGGCATCAACCGCGAGTTCGTCGCGGATCGCGACGGGCGGCTCTACCTGACGGCCAACCGGAGCAGCTACACGGATGCGCGCGGCGCTTACACCGCCCAGATTCGCCGCGAGATAAACTTCAACCAGCGCGCCGGCAATCGTCGCAACAACACTGACGACGACTTTGACGACCTGTTCGGAACCGGCGACGAGAGCAGCGGGCCGGCCGGGGTGCGCCCGCGAAACACTACGGGCGGCCAATACCCGACCGAAACTTCCACGGAGACTTCGACGCGGGAGAGAAACATCACTGTGCCAGGTAATTCGCGCGGCACGGACACAGGCGTTGACCTGCGCTCGGGCGACAGTGTGACGATTACCGCTACGGGAACCGTCACCGCCGGTCGCCGCGCGGGCGACGTTTCGCCGGACGGCGGACGCGCGGGGCTGGGCGGAGCACTGCTTGGCACGCGCCCGGTTCCGGCGGCGGGCGTCGGCGCGCTCATCGGCTACATTCGTCTGGCGAACGGGCAGAGCACGCAAGCCTTCCTAGTCGGCAGCCAGCAGACGATTACCGCGCCGGCCGACGGGCGTCTCTTCCTGCTCATCAACGACGACAATTACGCGGACAACAGCGGCGGCTTCGACGTCCGCATAGTTCAAACGGGCTCGCAGGGTACGTTCGGCGGAGGCGGAGGGTCTGCTCAGGGGTTGGAAAAGACCCTGGACGTCTACGCCAACACGCGCGACACGGACACAGGGATTGAGCTGCGCGCGGGGGATCGCGTGACCTTCAGCGCGACCGGCACCATCTTCTCGCGCGGGAGCGGGGCCATCTCGCCGGAAGGGAATCGGCGGTACGATTCAGTCAATAACAACTACCCTGTGCGCGACGCTGCGTTTGGCGCGCTCGTCGGCTACATCCGCTTGAGTAACGGGCAGGCGAGCCGCCCGTTTTTCATAGGGAGCCAGCAGACCGTCATCGCGCCCGATAGCGGGAGGCTGTTTCTGCTGGTCAACGATGACGACAGCCGCGACAACAGCGGCAGTTTCAGAGTCAGGATTGTTTACTGACCGAGGCGTTGGATTAATTAGGGGGAGAGAGGGGGCGCAACAAAATCGTCTCCTCTTTCGTTTATCATGACGGCCAATCTCTTTTCATTGCGCGTGGCCGAAACTGTGTGATACGCTCAGTTTCAAACACATTCAGAAGCGGCGTCGAGGCTAAGCGAGTTGATGAAGAAATGTCCGAGGTGTGGCAAGGAATACGAGAACGCAAACACTCTGTGTCCGTCTGACGGCGCGGTTCTGGAAAAGGTCGCTGATCCTCTCATCGGCCAGACGCTCGCTGACAAATATCGCATCGAAGAGCTCATCAACGAAGGCGGCATGGGCGCGGTCTATCGCGCCACGCACATCCTGATGGACAAGACTGTCGCCATCAAGGTGCTGCACCCGGCGCTGGCCGCCGACGACAAGATCGTGGCGCGCTTCTCGCGCGAAGCCAGGGCCGCCTCGCGCATCTCGCACCCGCACGCTCTCAACGTCACGGACTTCGGCGAGTCGGACAACGGCGTCGTCTTCCTGGTCATGGAGTACCTCAAGGGCCAGACCTTGAAGGAAGTTATCCGGGGCGACGGCCCGATGCCGCTTGAGCGCATCACTGAAATTATCCGCCAGGTCTGCGGCGCGCTCGAAGCCGCGCACACGGAAGGCGTCGTCCACAGGGATTTGAAGAGCGACAACATCATGCTCGTGGACATAGGGGGCGGCGACTGGGCGAAGGTGCTGGATTTCGGTATCGCCAAGATCACGGAGAAGGTCGGGCAGGATCCGGCGCTGACCGCGCCTAATCTAATCATCGGGACGCCGCAATACATGTCGCCCGAGCAGTGCTCGCAGGCCGCGGAGATTGATTCGCGCTCGGACATCTACAGCCTCGGGGTCATCCTCTACGAGATGCTCGTCGGCCACGTCCCGTTCACGGGCGAGTCGCCGACGGCCATCATGATGAAGCATCTGCAAGAGGCGCCGCCGTCCGTTCTTGAAGAGAGAAAGGATTTGCCTGCGGCCGTGGGCCGCGTCGTCGCGCGCTCGATGGCCAAGCGTCCGGAGGATCGCTTTCAAACTGTCAGCGCGTTGTCGGAAGAGCTGGCTGCGGCCGCCGAGGAAAAGCCGAGCGGTGCCGTCGCCACAGCGAGCAGCGGAGCTGCTTCGGCCGAGCGCTCGACCAACCGAATCGTCGTCACCACTGGGCCGAACGAAGCGCCGCGCACCACTGCCAACGAAGACCGCGACGAGGCTACAGTCGTCAGGCCCAGGGCCGAGACGCCCGCGCCCGTCGAAGCCGAAATTTTCAGCGACGTAATCGAAGAGCCGCGCCAGAGTTTTAACCCCTGGCGGGTCGTGGTCCCGGCGGTGGCGGGCCTGCTCGTC
>DATEMM010000210.1:0-7099 GCA_035275605.1 Pyrinomonadaceae bacterium | reverse complement strand
TCGTCCTCAACACACCCTACCAGGACCGGATCTACTTGAACACGCAGCTTCAAAAACTGTCGAGCGCCGGTCTCCTGAGCCGTGTGGTCAAGACCCTTGACCTTGAGCACAACCAGGCTTTCACCAATCCACAATCTCTGAACAGGCGCTCGACCTGGGAGAGTTTGCGAAGAATGTTCGGCTTCGGGAGTAAAGGGCTGGAAAAGCCCAGAGAGGTTGACGAGGTGCCGCTCACGACCAGCATTACCCCGGCCACTTCGCGCACGGACCTGGTTGAAATTAATCGGATCGCCCCGTTCATCGAAATGCTCCAGGGCGGCCTCTCCGTCAAACAGGTCAACGAGACCAGGATCATAGAGATAACTTACAGGCACCTGGACCCGGAGTTGGCCACCAAGATCATCAACACCATCGCCGACACCTTCGTGCAGTCGAATCTGGAGAAGAAGACTGAGACGAGCAGCAGCGCGGGGGATTTCCTGCAAAAGAGAATCGCTGAGCTACAGTCCGACATCAGGACCGGCGAAGAGCAGTTGATCAATTACGGAAAGAATCATCAGATTCTTTCGCTGGACGGCAGCCAGAACACAGTCGTTGACCGCCTGGCGGGCTTAAACCGTCAACTGCTCGAAGCCGAAAACGACCGCAAGATGGCCGAAGCAGCCTACCGTGCTGCGCTCCAGCCGGGGGCGGCCACCGCCATCGTCGAAGGCAAGCAGGGCACGGAGAGCGACGCCAAGTTGACGGAACTCAGGCAGAAGCGCGCCCAGTTGCTCGTCGAGTACACGGAAAAATATCCTGAGATTAAAGAGATTGACCAGCAGATAGCCGTCCTGGAAAAACAGGCCAAAGAGAGTAAGAGCCGTAGCACGTCTGTCGTCACCACCAACCTTGAGACCGCCTACAAGCAGGCGCTGGCGCGCGAGCAGGCCCTGCGCGCGGACTTTAACCGCCAGCGCAGCGAGACGCTAACGCAGAACGAGGCGGCCGTCAACTATCGCATCATTCAGCAGGAGATAGAGACCAATAAGAGTTTGCTGGACGGCCTGCTCCAGCGCGCCAAAGAGAACGACGTCGTGCTGGCCGGGACCCCGAACAACATACACGTGCTGGACTACGCGCCGCGTCCCAAGGCTCCCATCGGGCCTCGCCGCATGCAGGGCGTCGTTCTGGCCGCGCTCTTCTCGCTCATCTTCGGCGTCGCGTTGGCGCGTTATCTGGACTACCTGGATGATTCCGTGCACAACGTGGACGACGTGGAGAAGACTCTGCACCTGCCGGCACTCGCGGTCATCCCGGCCATCGGCAGACTGAAGCGGCGACGTCTCCTGCCTCAGTCGAAAACCGCCTTACAGAAGCGAAACGGAAACGGCTCTGCGGAGCCCTTACTGCTCAACACCAACGGGCACTCCCCGCTGGCCGAAGCCTACCGTCAACTGCGTACCTCCGTCCTCCTCTCTTCGGCGGGGGGCGCTCCGAAGACTCTGCTGGTCACTTCGAGCCAGCCGGCTGAAGGTAAGACGACGACGGTGGTCAACACGGCCACGATCCTGGCACAGACGGGGGCAAGCGTCTTGATTATCGACGGCGACATGCGCCGCCCGCGGGTGCATTCGATCTTCGGCATGGAAAATCGCCACGGCCTCAGCACCATCCTGGCCAGCGAGTTGAGCGAGGCGGAGATGCTCCAGATAGTCAGCCAGCACGAGGAGAGCGGGCTTTACGTCTTAACGTCTGGGCCGATTCCCCCCAACCCGGCAGAGCTTTTAGGCTCGGATCAGATGCGCCGCCTGCTCGCCGCGCTCGAAGCTACTTTCACGCACATCATCATCGATTCGCCGCCCGTGGCTTCCTTCACGGATGGCGTGCTCATCTCGTCTGTGGCAGACGGCGTGCTCCTGGTCGTACACGGCGGCGAGGCTTCGCGCGCCATTGTTCGGCGCTCAAGGCAATTGTTGCAGGACGTCGGCGCGAAGATTTTCGGCGTCGTCCTCAACAACGTGAACTTAAGGGCGCAAGACTACTATTACCAGCAGTATTACCAGCATTATTACTCCAGCTCCGAGGCTGACGCCGGCAGCGCCGCCTGAGCTGCAAAAGAATTAGCTCTAAGGACAGAAGTTCTGAGAATCGTTTACCTCAATCCATCGGGGCAAGTGGGCGGGGCCGAAGCCAGCCTCCTGGACCTACTGGCCAGCGTGCGCGCGGCCGAGCCCGAGTGGGAGCTGCGCCTCGTCGTATCCGGCGAGGGGCCGCTCGTCCGGCGCGCAGAGGCGCTCGGCGTTCCAACTACTATCATCCCTTTCCCGCCCGCAGTGGCGCGCCTGGGAGACGCAGGGGCGGGCGGCCCCGCCGGTCGCCAGTTCAGCCGCTTGACTGTCCTCGGAAGATTGCTCGTCGCCACCCCGTCCATCCTCGCCTACGTGAGGCGGCTGCGGCGAGTGCTTCGAGAGCTGGCCCCCGACCTGATTCACACCAACGGCCTCAAGATGCACGTCCTGGGCCCGCGCGCCCGTCCCCGAACGGTCCCCGTCATCTGGCACATACACGACTACATCAGCCGACGACCTTTAATGGCCCGGCTGCTCAAACGTGATGCTGATAGATGTTCGGTGGCGATAGCCAACTCCCGCAGCGTGGCGGAAGATGTCCGGGCGGTTTGCGGTCGGGCCTTGACGGTTAAGACCGTCTACAACGGAATTGACCTCGAATGCTTCGCGCCGACGGGGAGCGCGCTGGATTTAGACGCGTTGGCCGGACTGCCCCCGGCAGAGCCTGGCACAGTCCGGGTCGGGCTCCTGGCCACGCTGGCCCGTTGGAAGGGACATGCGACTTTTCTCAAGGCGCTGGCCCTACTCCCGCCTAACCTTCCGGTGCGCGGCTACATCACGACTGGGAGCCTTTACCAGACGGACGGGAGCCAGATTTCTCTCGCCGAGCTTAAAACTTTGATTACGGACCTTGGCCTGACCACGCAGCGCGTCGGCCTGACGAATTTCATTGACCGCCCGGCGGCGGCCATGCGCGCCCTGGACGTAGTGGTTCACGCCAGCACGCAGCCGGAGCCTTTCGGCCTGGTCATTGCCGAAGGGATGGCTTGCGGCAAGGCCGTCATCACTAGCTGCGCCGGCGGGGCGAGCGAGTTGGTCGAAGACGAAGTCAACGCCCTCACGCATCACCCCGGCGATGCCGATGAATTGGCACACCATATAGCGAAACTGGCGACGGATTCGGGGCTGCGGGCCAGGCTCGGGGCGGCGGGCAGAGTTACTGCCGAGCGGCGGTTTAATCGCTCGCGCCTGGCCCGCGAGCTGATTCCGATTTATCGCCAGGCAGTGTCACCTCTTAACTGATGCGCGCCCTCTACGTACACGCCGGGAACCTTTACGGAGGCATCGAGTCTACGGCCGCGACGATAGCGCGCTATAGTCACCTGTGCTCGGAACTGGAGATACATTTTGCCATCTGCTTTGAAGGGCGTTTGAGCCGCGAGTTGAGAGAGGCGGGCGCAACGCTTTCTCTTCTGGGTGAGGTCAGAATCCGGCACCCGCACACCGTCAGGCGCGCGCGCCGGGCTATGAAACGCCTCTTGCAGGAAAAGAGGTTTGACGCGGTTCTGATCCAGTCCTCGTGGGGACAAGTACTCTTCGGACCCGTCATCAAAGCCGCGCGAGTGCCACTGGTTTACTGGCTGCACGAACCGCTACAGGGCAAGCACTGGCTGGAGCGTTGGGCGCGCCGGACAAAGCCTGACCTGGCACTGTGCAACAGCAAATTCACCGCGAGTTCAGTCCACAAAATATATCCAGGGGTGAGAGTGTCGATCCTTTACAACCCAGTGCGCTCACACGACGCGCATCTCTCCGAAGAGGAGCGCGCCGCAGTGCGCGCCGAGTTTGCGACGCCAGAGGATGTCGTGGTCATTCTACAGGTCAGTCGGTTGGAAGAGTGGAAAGGGCATGCAGCCCATCTAAGGGCGCTCAGCCTTCTGAAAGACATTCCCAACTGGGTCTGCTGGCAAGTTGGGGGAGCACAGAGACCGCACGAGATAAAATATCAGGAGAGGTTGGTCAGATTGGCGTCTGAGTTGGGAATTGCCGAGCGCGTGCGTTTCCTCGGCGAAAGGGCAGACGTCCAAAGATTGATGGCCGCCGCAAACATTCACTGTCAGCCTAATTCCAGCCCCGAGCCGTTCGGAAACGTTTTCGTAGAGGCCCTCTCCGCACGGCTTCCGGTAATAACCACGGCCACCGGCGGGGCCGTGGAAATAGTTAATAACTCCTGCGGCATCCTCGTCCAACCCGGCGATGTTCAAGACCTGGCGACCTCTTTGCGTGAGCTTATTCAGGATCCGACGTTGCGCGCGAGGCTGGGCGCTGAGGGGCCGGAGCGCGCCCGCGAACTTTGCGACCCTGAAACTCAGTTGGGAAATTTGAGCGGGATTCTGTCCACGGCTTTCCGTCCGCGCGCGCTCGCATGATCACAGGCAGTTTTACAAAGCAGCTCAGCCTGGAAGAGCGCGCGAGCAAGAGTTTAGGGACGAGCAGCGCGGCCATTTACAGAATGGTCGCCTCGTCTTTAAGCCAGCGTAGCGACGGCCGGGGCATCCTGTTAGACGTCGGCTGCGGCACAGGCCAGTTACGCCCTTTCGTGCAGGAGATGTGTACGCGCTACGTTGGGGTTGATGCCGTCCGCTACACAGGCTTTCCCGCAGACGTAGAATTCCACCGCGCCGACCTTGATGCCGGGGAGACCTGTCTGCCTGGCGGGAGCGCGGACGTTGTAATAGCAGTCGAAACAATCGAGCACCTGGAGAATCCGCGTGCTTTCATGCGAGAGTTGGTTCGGCTGGCCAAGCCGGGCGGCTGGGTGGTCGTCACGACGCCCAACCAGCTTAGTTTCTTAAGCCTCCTGACATTAACCCTCAAAAAACGCTTCGCTGCTTTTCAGGACGTAGACTATCCCGCGCACTTAACGGCCCTGCTCGAGATAGATTTACGTCGCATCGCAAACGAATGCCGGTTGACCGACGTTGACGTCATGTACAGCCTACGTGGGCGCATAGTGCTGACGCCTTATCATTACCCGCAATTCTTATCGCGGCTGTTCCCGCGAATGATGTCAGACAACCTCCTTCTCATAGGGAGGAAGAAAGATGCATAGGGCCGATTTGTCGCCCGCGCCCTCCTGGGTGAGACCGGCAGCAACCTTGATTCGCCACCTTCCCGCGGGACGTTACAGAATCATTAATAGAATCTGCCGCCAGCCACCCCGTATATTTTTAACTAACCTTCCCAGAGAATCAGGGGGCTACTCCTTCCAGTGTGACCTACGAGATGCGATAGCCAGAGAAGTATGCTTCACCGGGCGGTACGAGCCGCAGGAGACCGCGCTCATCCGAGCAATCCTTCGTCCGGGAATGAGCTTTGTTGACGTAGGGGCAAACTGGGGCTACTTCACTTTGGTGGCAGCCCACCTTGTTGGGAGAGAAGGGCGAGTTATCAGTTTCGAGCCGGATCCCCGGCTCTTTCCAATCCTTCAAGAAAATATTGATGACAACGAATTAGATCAGGTGACTGCCTTGCAGATTGCTGTCGCCGACCAAACCGGCACGCTAACGCTCGCCGGTTACGACGAAGCGACCGGCAACTTCGGTCTCTCCCGCCTGGTAAGCTCTAACACAGTAACCTCCAATATGTTTTGTGTCGCCACCCGCCCGTTGGATTCTGTATTAGAGGAACTGAATTTAGAGTTTATAGATCTCCTGAAGATGGACATCGAAGGGGCCGAAGGGCTGGCCTTAAATGGACTTGAAAGGGCTCTATCCAATCTACGCATTGGACGCTTATTGTTGGAACTACATCCGTCGCAGCTTGCTGAGCACGGACAGTCGGTCGAAGAAGTCATTAGTCATCTACAAGACCATGGCTATCAAGCGTGGGCAGTTGATCACTCGCATGCTGCTACACGACTGGCTGCTTATTCCAAGCAAATAGAGGCCAGGACGCTTCTGCGAGCCTTTAATGTAAGAAGGGACCTGAAGGAGTGGCCTCATTTACTTTGGGTCATGCCGGGATTGGAGCCACTACCATGAGCGCCGTTGCGACGCCCCGCCAGTACACTGATCCCTCCGTAGGTCTTGTGGCTAAGTCAGGCGACAATATTACGTCTCGCTGGGGCTTCCCTGAATGGTTCATCGTCAGTCAAACCTTTATTCCGGCGCTTCTCTTTATTCCCGGCAGCCAGGTCGTCAGGTTGCCGCTCCGCGTTGCCCCGTTCGCCATCAGCCTGCTCGCTCTAGCTTGGAGAATGATGAATGGCGTGAAAGAAGAGAGGCCCCACCCGGCACGCCCTTGGCTGCTCTTAGCCGTGGCCTATCTGGTCTTGATGATCTTTCATCCCACGACCAACACCACGCTCGCCGGCATCGCACAGATGTTGCTTTACCTTTCCGTAATGGCTCCGCTCTTCTGGGTGCCGAGCCTAATGCGCGGCCCACAGCATTTGGGGCGGCTGCTAATTCTCCTCTTGATTTGTAGCGGAGTTAATGCGGCGGTCGGCGTGATGCAGGTCTATGACCCTGACCGTTGGATGCCGCCTGAAATTTCGCGCGCTGTAGCGGGAAATAGATACGGACGCGATTACTATACGTATGTCGGGCCGGACGGAAAACGTATCGTTCGCCCACCCGGCTTATTCGATACGCCTGGGGCGGTCGCCGCGCCCGGCGCGGTTGCAGGCTTGCTGGGGCTCGTCTTCTTTCTGGGCCCAATCCCTTTATGGAAAAAGGCACTAGCGCTCTGTTTTGCCGCCGCCGGTGCGATTGCTATTTATTTAAGTAACGTTCGCACCAGCATTTTAATTCTGGCCGGAATGCTGTTTGTTTATTTCGTTCTGCTCTTAATTCAGCGGCAGCGGGCGAAGGCGATAGCGTTTGGAGCTTTGGCGGTTCTACTGTTTTCTATTACCCTGTCCTATTCTATTTTCATTGGCGGTAAGAGCATTAATGAACGATTTGCCACTCTATTTGAGGACGCGCCTGTCAACGTTTATTTTAAGGCCGGGCGGGGTGACCAGTTAAGGCACGGCTTTATGGTAT
>DATEMM010000209.1:0-8388 GCA_035275605.1 Pyrinomonadaceae bacterium | reverse complement strand
TTAACCGCAACGCACAGCAGCGCCAGGTGGCGGAAGCCATCGCCGCCATGTGGCGCACGACGCTCGGCGTCGAGACGGAAATCGTCGCGAAGGATTGGGAAGAGTACGAAGTCGCCTTTCGCTCGGGCGACTACGACGTGGCGCGCCGCAGCTACGTGATGCAGACGGCCGACGAATCTAGCTCCCTGCGCGAGATGTTCGAGATGGAGACTCCCGTCATCGCGCTCACGGCGCAGGGCATCGAGCCGGTTCCAGTGAAGCAGCCCGAAGCCCCCCGAAACGGAGCGGCCGACGCGACGAAAGAGAATAAGCAGCCGAATGGCACAGCCGGCCTCGCGCCGCTGCCCGTTCTCTCGGAAGCGCAGGCGCTCAAGGAATTGCCGGGGATGCCTATCTATTTCGCCTCTTCCTACGCCCTGGTCAAGCCCTATGTCGTGGGCTTTGACGCGAACCTGCTAGACGCTCCTTCCCTCAAGCATGTGCGTATAGACACCTCCTGGCAACAGCCGAAGCAGGCCGGCATGGTCTGGTTCAAGGCGGGCGAGTGAGGTGCGGGAAAAGGCGCGCTTTTTCTAGAGAGCAACTCGGCGCTCCCCTTCGCGCATCGGTAAGATATCGTCGGCGAGTGTCCTTTATCATCTTGCTTGCGCAAGCGCGCGCGTGATAACGTGACGCTCACCCAAACGTTGGCCCGGACAATAAAAGCTCTCCCTTGTTCCGTCAGGTTTTACTTGAAAGCGCAAGATCGAGGCCCCTGTGTATTCGCGCGCGGGAGCCTTCTTTCGGCCCGAGGAGGTACAAAGTCATGTCGTTCTTCCGCTCCGTCCATTTTCGTCTCACCGTTGCGCTCCTCGCGCTCTCGGCCATCACAATCGGATGTTCTGTCGCCGCCAGCAACGACCTCTACTTCGGGCGGGTCATCCCGCCGCAGGGGCAGGTCATGCGCTACGTCACCGGCTCCGAGATCGAATCCCTGGACCCGCAGGTTGGCACAGGTCAGCCGGACGCGCGCGTCTACTCGGCGCTCTACGAGGGGCTGGTCGAGTACGACCCCAAGAACACGCTGCCGATTCCGGCCATCGCCGAGAAGTGGGAGATTAATTCCGACTCCTCCGAGTTCGTCTTTCATCTGAGGAAGAACGCGCGCTGGTCGAACGGCCAGCCGATTACGGCCAAAGATTTCGTCTACACTTTCCAGCGCGGCTTGTCGCCCACGCTGGCTTCGCGTAACGCCTATCTCGCCTACTACATCAAGTACAGCCAGGGCTACAACACCGGCGGCTCGTTTGTGCGCGACCAGAAGACGGGCCAGTTCGTGCTGGAGAGGGACGTCCTCGAAGATGTCATCAAGGGCGGCGAGGCCGCGACGAGCAAAGAGCCCGCGGGCGAAGACCCCGCGCTCAACTCGGACTTTCACAAGTTCATACATCAGCCGACGCGTCTGGTCCTCTCGGGCGACGAGACGGAGCGCGAGGGGCAGTTGGCCGCCAACCCGAAGTTGAAGGCGGCCATAGAGGGCAAAGAACTGGTTCCGGTCACGGCCCAGGACATCGGGGTCGAGGCCATAGACGACGCCACCCTGCGCATCACCTTGCGCCAGCCCGCGCCCTTCTTCGTCGGCTTGCTGGCACACCAGTTCTTCCGCGCCGTCCCGCGCGGGACGATAGAAAAGTATGGCGAGGCCTGGACGCAGACGGGCAACATCGTCACGAGCGGCCCGTTCCGGCTCAAGGAGTGGATACCCTACGACCGCATCGTTGTCGAAAAAGACCCTATGTACTGGGACGCGGCAGTAGTGCGGCTCAACCAGATAATTTTCTACCCGGTCAAAGACAACACGACCATCATGAATCTCTACAAGGCCGGGGAGATTGACGCTTTCCTCAATCACACGGTCCCGGCAGGGTGGATGGACGTGATTCGCCCCATGCGCGATTACATGGACGCCGTCGAGAACGGGAACGACTACTACGACTTCAACGTCCGGCGCGGCCCCTTCACGGACAAGCGGCTGCGCAAGGCCTTCAACTTCGCCGTTGACAAGGAGGCCTTTGCCCGCTGGAGAAAGACCGTCAAGCCGCTGACGGGTTTCGTCCCCGTCGGCATCTTCCCCGGCTATCCGAACCCGAAGGGCGATTCGTTCGACCCGGAGCGTGCCCGCCAGTTGATGGCTGAAGCGGGCTATCCCGTGACGAAGGGGGCCGACGGGAGATGGGTCTGCCGGAACTTCCCGGTTGACCAGGTGGAGATAACCTACAACCCGGACGGGATGAACACGCCGATTGCGGAATTCCTACAGGCGCAGTGGAAGCAGAACCTGGGTGTGACGCTGACCTTGAAGTCCATGGAGTTCAGGACGTTTCTGAACGTGCGCGCCAAGGGCGACTACAAGGGAATTTCGCGCGACGCCTGGGGCGGCGATTACATGGACCCGTTCACGTTCCTCAATCTCTTCTACGTCGGCGCGGAGAACGGCTCGGGCTGGCACGATCCGAAATACGACGCGATGCTGGACGAGGCGAACCGCACGACCGACCCGAAGAAGCGGTTCGAGCTGTTTGCCAAGGCGGAGGCTTACATGCTCGAAGAACAGCCCGTCATCCCGCTCGACACGCCGTCGGTCAACTGGATGAAGAAGCCGTATGTCAAGGGCATGTATCCGAACCCGCTGACGCTGCACGCCTGGAAGTACGTCTACATCGAGTATGACCAGGCCAAGTGGGACCAGGGCACGCCGGACATGAGCAAGCCGGACGTGGCCGAATGAGGTAGGAGAATCTAAGAGAGATGCTTCGCTTTATCATTCGCCGACTCCTGATCACGATCCCGATGGTGCTCATCATCGTCACGCTGACGTGGGGGCTGATTCGGCTCGCGCCGGGAAACTTCTACACCGGGGAGAAGAGGATTCCCCCGGCCATTGTCAAAAACATACGCGAGAAGTACGGGCTGGATAAACCCTGGTACGCGCAGTACGGCAAGATGATGTGGGGCATCGTCCGCGGGGACTTCGGCGATTCGCTGACTTATCCGGGGCAGTCTGTCAACCAGATTCTGTGGCGCTCGCTGCCGGTCTCGGCCACGCTCGGAATCCTGGCCTACCTGCTGGCCCTCGCCGTCGGGCTGACGACGGGTACGCTCGCCGCGCTCCGCCAGAACTCGAAGCTCGACTATGCCTCGATGGCCCTGGCCATGCTCGGCATCTCCATCCCGAACTTCGTCCTCGGGCCGCTGCTGGTGCTCGTCTTCTCGCTCACTTTCTACTGGCTGCCGCCAGCGCGCTGGAACGGCTTTCCCAGTTGGAACCTAATCATGCCCGTGCTGACGCTCTCGGCCCTCTACATGGCCTATATCGCGCGCCTGACGCGGTCCGGGATGCTGGAAGTTTTGCGGGCCGATTATGTGCGGACCGCGCGGGCCAAGGGGTTGAGCGAGAAGCAGGTGATTTTCAGGCACGTGATGCGCGGCGGACTCCTGCCCGTCATCTCGTTTAGCGGCCCGGCGCTCGCGTATCTCATCACTGGCACAGTCGTCGTCGAGCAGATATTTGCGCTGCCGGGCCTTGGCAACTACTTCCTCAACGCAAATTTCGCGCGCGACGAGCCGCTGATTATCGGCATCGTCGCGTTTCTGGCGATTCTGATTCTGGTCTTCAACCTGCTGGTTGACATCGCCTACGCTTTAATCGACCCGCGCATCAGGTACTGAACTTCGAGAAGAGATGAAGGACGAACGACCGGACAAGAGAACTGATTGGGAGAAGGGGACGGAGCCAGCGTTGACGCCCCTGGGGACGCCGCCCGAGCCGCCCGTCCGCCCGCGCGAAGGCGACATCATTCACACGGCTCCGGAACTGGCCGTCGGCGAGGCCGACGTGCGCAGCGCCGAGATGGGCGCGCTGGAGCCCATCAAGGGGACTTCGCTGTGGAAGGATGCGTGGCGCAGGCTCTTGAAGAACAGGCTGGCCGTTTTCGGGATGATCGTCGTGGCGATTATCGCGCTCGCTTCCATCATTGGCCCTTTCATCATCAAGGCGACGACGGGCTTCACCTACGACACGGTCCCGCCGGAGATGGAGCTGAGTAAGGCCATGCCGCCGTTTCGCGACGTCAACGGCAACTTCTCGGCGCTTCATCCGATGGGCACGGACATTCTAGGCCGCGACGTGCTCTCGCGCGTGCTCATCGGCGGGCGCATCTCCTTGATGGTCGGAATCATCTCCACCCTCGTCTCGCTGCTCATCGGCATCACTTACGGCGCGACGTCTGGTTATCTAGGCGGGCGAGTTGATAACGTCATGATGAGAATCGTTGACGTGCTCTATTCGCTCCCCTACATGATGATCGTCATCGTGCTCCTGGCCTTCTTCGGCGGGCGCTCACCCCTGGGCCAGCTCTTCCTGCTCTTCATAGCGCTCGGGGCTGTCTCGTGGTTGACGATGGCGAGGATCGTGCGCGGGCAGGTGATTTCCCTGAAGAACCAGGAGTTCGTCTTGGCGGCGCGGGCGACGGGCGTCTCGACCGCGAAGATTATTTTCCGGCATCTTGTGCCAAACACGCTCGGGCCAGTCATCGTCTACGCGACGCTGACCATCCCGCAGGTGATGCTTCAGGAGGCTTTTCTCTCTTTCCTGGGCTTAGGCGTGCAGGCCCCGCTCGCCTCCTGGGGGAGTTTGGCAAGTGAAGGCATCCAGAACATAGCCATCTTCCCGTGGCAACTGATCTTCCCCGGCGTGACGATGGCCCTGACGCTCTTCTCCCTTAATTTCCTGGGCGACGGTCTGCGCGACGCGCTCGACCCGCAGATGAGGAAAACCTGACGATTGCGGATTTCGGATTGCGGAATGCGGATTGAAAAGAACAATCAAGCTCATTCTCAAATCCGCAATCCGAAATCCGCAATCCGAAATTGATATGAATAACGGAAACATACTTTCGGTCCGGGACCTGCGGACCTATTTCGAGACCGAGGACGGGACGGTCAAGGCTGTTGACGGCATCAGTTTCGACCTAGAGCGGGGCGAGACCCTCGGCATCGTCGGCGAGTCCGGCTCGGGAAAGTCTGTCACCAACCTCTCCATCATCAGGCTCATCCCGGAGCCGCCGGGCAAAATCGTCTCGGGCGAAATTCTTTTCCACGGCGAAGACATACGCGCCCTGCCCGTCGAAGAGTTGCGGCGCATCCGCGGCAAGCGGATCGCCATGATCTTCCAGGACCCCATGACCTCGCTCAACCCGTTCATGCGAATCTCCAGACAGTTGATGGAGATGACCGAGCTGCACTTGGGCTACACGAAAGATCAGGCCTACGAGCACGCCATCAAGATGCTGGAAACGGTCGGCATCCCGGACGCTCGCACGCGCGTTGACAGCTACCCGCACGAATTCTCAGGCGGGATGCGTCAGCGCGTGATGATCGCGATGGCGCTGTCGTGCGAGCCGGAGCTGCTGATCGCGGACGAGCCGACCACGGCGCTCGACGTGACGATTCAGGCGCAGATTCTTGAGTTGATTAAGAAGCTCAAGCAGGACACGGGCACGAGCGTCATTCTCATCACGCACGACCTGGGTGTCGTGGCCGGGATGACCGACCACATCATAGTCATGTACGCGGGCAAGGTCTTCGAGCAGGCTCCGACGCACGAGCTCTTCAGTTGTCCCGGCAACCCGTACACCAAGGGATTGCTGCGCTCTGTGCCGGACCCGACTGCGGAGCAGGGCGCGCTCTACCAGATTCCAGGGCTCCCGCCGGACGTCGCGCATCTCCCGCCGGGCTGCCCCTTCGCGCCGCGCTGCGAGCGGGCCGAGGAGATTTGCCGCGCGGAGTTCCCACCCTTCGTGAAGCTCAACGAAGAGCATTTCTCGTTGTGCCACTTTGCCGAAGAGGTCTACGCCAAATCCTGCGGTGAGCGAGACGAGCGCCAGGCCAGGCAAAGGCAAGCAACATCGCAAAGGCAGGAAACATCAAGCGCGGGAGCGGAAACGGAACGAAACGGATGAGCCAACAGCCAGCCAGCACTATGCAGGATTCACGGATGCCGCCGCCAATCGAGCGCGGGAAGGGCAAGGAGCTTGTAGCCATCCGCGACCTCAAAGTCCATTTCGATCTTGGCGGCGGCGGCCTCCTCGACAAGCTGGTCAGCGGTAAATCGGTCAGGCGCGTGGTCAAGGCCGTTGACGGCGTGACCATAGACATCTATCCGGGCGAGACCCTGGGGCTGGTCGGAGAGTCCGGCTGCGGCAAGTCCACCCTGGGCCGCGCGCTTCTCAGGCTGACGGAGCCGACCGGAGGCCAGGTGCTCTTCCGCGGCCAGGACCTGGCACACCTCTCGCAGAAAGAGATGCGCGAGCAGCGCAAGCATTTGCAGATGATTTTCCAGGACCCTTATGCCTCGCTGAACCCCCGCATGACGGTCGGGCAGATTATCGGCGAGCCGCTGGAGACGTTTCGCATCGCTGCGGGGAAGGAAAGGGACGAGCGCGTGCAGGAGTTGATGGAGACGGTCGGTCTCAACAAGCGGTTCATCAAGCGCTTCCCGCACGAGTTCTCAGGCGGCCAGCGCCAGCGCATAGGAATCGCGCGCGCCCTGGCCGTGGACCCGGACTTCATCGTCGCCGACGAGCCAATCTCGGCCCTGGACGTCTCCATCCAGGCGCAGATCATGAACCTGATGGAGAAGCTCCAGCGGAAGAACAACCTGACCTATCTCTTCATCTCGCACGACCTGCGCGCCATCCGCCACGTCTCGGACCGCGTGGCCGTCATGTACCTGGGCAAGCTCGTCGAGATAGCGGACGCGCGCGTGATTTACGACGAGCCCTTGATGCCGTACACGAAGGCGCTGATTTCGGCCGTCCCCGTCCCGGACCCGGAGGTGGAGGCCACGCGCCAGCGCATAGTGCTGGAGGGCGATGTGCCTTCGCCCATCAATCCCCCGTCGGGCTGCCGCTTCCACACGCGCTGCCCCTACGCCATACAGGCTTGCAAGGAAGTCGTTCCCCCGCTGGCGGAAATCAAGCCCAATCACTTCGCGGCTTGCATCCGCATCAGCCCCGAACAGCCTGACATCGAAAGAGTTGCGCCGGGCGACGCCCCTGGGTTGCGGGACGCCCAGCGCGTCATCGCAACGTGAAAAAAGGCTTTGATTCGACGTTTACTTGGGGGGAGAGCTGATTCTCGCGTTTAGTGACCGCATGATTTCGGGGGCGATTTTCCGAATATTTCGCTTGTCTGAAAGCTTGTAGGCACTTATACTTCTAGGTCGGACGGTTGGCACATCACTGCCTGCCGTCTCATCACGATTGTGAGCCGCGCGTGAGATGCGCCCCCAGTCTTCGCGCGAGCCTCAGCCCTCCACAAACACTTCGGACGTAAACTTTCGTGACCCTTCGGACGATGGATGATGCCTCCGTGCATAAGCGCGAAGAAGGCCAAGCCCAGAATCATCAACCGCCCAGCGGCTGGGGCGACGCACAGGACTCTCTGGCGGCGGCCTCGGGCCTCTCCATCCTGCTTGTCGAAGGACATCAGCCGCCCGCGCTCGCCGTCTCCAACAACAACTCCATCTGCCGCGCCTTCCAATCTTCGCCCGAGTACGTCGGCCTCTGTGACCCCTACTGCGGTGTGGCCTTCGAGCGCGCGCACAAAGCCGGGGGCGTCGCGCACTACCGCTGCCACGCCGGGCTCCACTGTTTCGCGATGCCGTTGGAACTAAGCCCGGAGCGCGACATGGCCGTCATCGGCGGCCGCGCCTTCCTGACCAGCGCCGATTACCGCACGCTGGCCGAGCGCTTCCGCTCGGGTGACTTGCAGGATTTGCTCTCCGGCGAGCTGTTCCAGAACGTAGTCTTCGCCGCACGCCAGGACCTGGACGACCTCGCGCGCCGCATCGAAGAAACGAGCAGAGAACTAACCGCGAAGGGGCGCGTGACCACACCCGAGACGCGGCCCGCCGCCGCAAGGCGCGAAGTCGCCCAGGAGGTCATTGCCCACGCGGAGGAGAGCGCGCAGACGAAAACCTCAAGCCCCGTCGAGCAGAGAGATTCGGTTGCGGAGGAGCAGGCGGCCAGGCAGGAGGCCGATTCCCGCAGGGCGCTTCTGCATAACCGTTATTTTCAGGCCGAGAGCGATTTCAAAGAGGCCTGCGATTCGGCGCTCGAACTGCTCGCAGGAAAGCACAAGCTCGTCTCGCTGGCGCTGCTCCTGCGGGAGCAGGGCACTTTTGTGCCAGCCTGCTGCAAAGGGCGCTTCGAGGAAGCTCCCGTCCAAGTCGAAATAGGATTGAAGGACGCGCGGCTGTTCGCCACGGCCAAGGCCGCGACCTCGCTCGTCCTGCGCGAAACCTCCGAAGGCTTCAAGCCCGCCGGGACGATTCGCAAACAGGTCTCG
>DATEMM010000208.1:0-4057 GCA_035275605.1 Pyrinomonadaceae bacterium | reverse complement strand
GGAAAAGCAGAATCCGGAAGCCAGGAGCCGGAAGAAAAGAAAGTCAGTGAAAGTGGTTCTCCGCCTTTTATTCTGAATTCTGACTCCTGTATTCTGGATTCTGCTTTTATAAACCAGCAGTTTGCCTGTAAAATTCTGCTTCATTATGGCTTTACTGAGAATTACAGACGCTAGCGGCCGCCAGTGGCAATACAATCTGGTCGCGCAGGCTCCCTGTACAATCGGCCGCGCGCCGGATAACAGCGTCGTTTTAGACGACCCGCGTGCCTCGCGCCACCACGCGCACATACGGTTCGACGACCCGGACTACACGATAGTGGACGGCGTCGTCATAAACGGCCAGGTGCGCCGCAGCGCCAACAAAGTCTTCGTCAACGGCGAGGCGCGCTACGAACACCAGTTGAAGGACGGCGACCGCGTCACCATCGGCGCGAGCACGCTGCGGTTCGAGCAGCAGAAGACTGAGCGGAGCACCGATGTGCGCTACGACGACAAGCCGCTCGGCCACACGCAACTGCTCATCTCGGCCAACGACGTGATGTCCACCGTGCTCAGGACGAGCAAGCCTCCGAGCGCGCCGTCCGCTCCTGCCGCCCGCGACAAGGAGATGGAGACCCTACAGCGTAAGGCCAACATCCTCGCGGAGCTTTACGAGATGAGTAAGACTCTGGGCTCGGTCTTTGACCTCAACGCCATCTTCGCCAAGGCGACTGATATCATCTTTCGCTCCACGCCCGCCGACCGCGTCGTCGCGCTCCTGGCCGAAGGGGGCGGGGCCGGTAGCGACGATGTCGAGCTTGTGCCAATCGCTACGCGCGCGCGCGATGAGAAGCTCGAAGCCCACGCGAAGAAGCTGACCATCGGCCGGACCATCACGCGCAAGGTGATGAAAGACCGCGTCGCTCTCCTGTCACAGGACGCGGCGGCCGAGGCCATGTTTGCCGGGGTGGAATCCATCGTCTCGCAGGGCGTGCGCTCGACCATCTGCGCGCCGCTCGTCGCAGAGTCGGGCGTCCACGGCGCGCTCTACGCGGACCGCCTGGACCCCTTCGCGGCCTTCAAGCCCGACGACCTGGAATTGATTACGGCGGTCGCGGCGCAGACGGCCGTCGCCGTCGAGAACGCGCGCGCGCACGAGCGACTTGCGCGCGAGGAGGTGGCCCGTGCCAACTACGGACGGTTCCTCCCCGAGTACGTCGTCAAGCAGATGCTCGAACACCCGGAGTCTTTCAAGCTCGGCGGCGTCAACCAAACCATCACCGTCCTCTTCGCCGACATACGCGGCTTCACGCGTCTTTCGGAGCACGCCAAGCCCGAGAAGGTCGTTCAGCTTCTCAATAAATATTTCTCCGCGATGACCGACATCATCTTCGCGCACGGCGGAACGCTCGACAAATACCTGGGCGACGGCCTGATGTCGCTCTTCGGTGCGCCGACGGCCACACCGCAGGACGCGACCAACGCGCTCAACGCCGCGGTCGCCATGCAGCGCCGCGTCATCAGCATCAACCAGGAGCTGCGCGCCGAAGGTTTTAACGAGATAGGCATCGGCATTGGCCTGCACACGGGCGAGGCCACGGTCGGCTACATCGGGTCCGAGCGCCGCTCCGAATACACGGCCATAGGGGATACGGTCAACACGGCCGCGCGCCTCGAATCCAACTCGAAGGCCGGACAGATTCTCATCAGCGACGCGACGGCGCAGGCCGCTGGCAGCCGCTACCCCCTGAAGCAGCGCGACCCGATTTACGTGAAGAATCGCGCCCAGCCCGTGCCGCTCTTCGAGGTCGAGTGGGAGACGGGCAAATCGCAGGGCGACCCCCTGGTCGTCTCTTTAGACAACCGGGCAAGTTAAAGGAAGTGATGAGTGGTGAGGAAGCGGATGCTAGATGCTAGATGCTAGATGTCAGAGAAAGCTTTTACTAACATCCAGCATCTGACATCTAGCATCTCTTCTTTCTTCACTCATCACTTTTATTCTATGAGTTCTTTCATGCGTAGGACGCGCGCGCTGGTGGGGCTGGACGCGCTGCGGAATCTGGTCTCGGACTCGATGGCGATAGACATGGGGTCCGCCGGGACGATTATCAGCGTGCGCGGGCGCGGCGTGGTGGTGGACGAGCCTTCCGTCGTCGCCGTCAACAAAATCACGGGCGAGGTCGTGGCCGTCGGGCGCGAGGCGCGCCAGATGCAGGGCCGTGAGGCGCGCGACGTGACGGTCATCGCGCCGCTGGTGGACGGCGTGGTCGCGGACTTCGAGAGGACGCAGGCCATGCTCGACCGCTTCGTCCGCAAGGCGCGAAGCGGTTTCTCGCATTTCAGCCGCCGCGCCGTGATGAGCGTGCTCTCGGGCGTCACGCAGGTCGAGCAGCGCGCGCTCCTGAGCGCAGCCGAACATGCGCACATCCGCCGCGTCTTCATGGTCGAGGAGGGTCTGGCGGCGGCGATTGGGGCGGACGTGGCCGCGACGGACGAGCGCGCCTCGGCGGTCGTGGACATCGGCGGCAGCACGACGAACGTGGCGGTCGTCGCCAGCGGCACAATCGTCCACGCCAGCGCCGAAAGAATTGGCAGCTCCGACATCGACACGGCGATTATGGACCGCCTGCGCCGATACCGCGGTCTGACCATAGGCATCCCGACGGCCGAGCGTTTGAAGATGAAGCTGGGCTCGGCCATCACGCCCGAGAACCCACTGGAGAGCGTTACGGTCAAGGGGCGCGACGTGCAGACGGGCAGCCCCGGTGCGATAGAGGTGACGGCCGAAGAGGTCTACGGCGTGACGCAGGGCGTGATGCGTAAAATCGCCGAAGCCGTGCGCGAGACGCTCGCGGAACTTCCGCCGGAAGTGGCCGCGGACATACACGACCGCGGAATCATCCTGACGGGCGGGGGAGCCTTGCTGAGCGGTCTGGAAGAATATTTGAGGGTGGAAACGCGGCTCCAGGTGCGCGTCGCAGACGAGCCCCGCTACGCCACCGTGCGTGGCCTCTCGCAACTCTTCGGTGAGCCTTTGCTGCTCCGCCGCGTCGCGCGCAACGAGCCGCCACCGCTGATGGACCCGGAGGCCAGAGTGTTCGAGGGTTAATGGAAAACTGGCCCAAGCACGGTCGAGCACCGGATGCGTGGCAACACCTGCATGAAGGGAGAAGCTAAGGTGGGAGACAAACAGGAAGACGCCAACTTAATCCTCCGGCTCTATGAAATCAGGCGAGAGGAAGCCATGCGCAAGGCGCGCAACTGGTTCATGAACGAGTTCAACCCGGAGAGCACGCAGGACATTTTTAAAGTCCTGGTCGGGGAGCACAGCGCGGACTTTCGCATGGTCGCTTCCTACTGGGACATGGTCGCGGCCTTCGTCAACCACGGAACCATTGACGAGGAGCTGTTCAACGACATCAACACGGAGCACGTCGCCATCTACGCCAAGCTCCAGCCGTTTCTGGCAGAAATCCGCGCGATGCCGGGCGTCCCGCCCTACCTTTACCTGAAGAGCCTGGAGCCGCTGGTCCTGAGGATGCCGGACGCCGAGGAGCGGGTCGCGTCGATGAGGAGATACATGAAGATGCGCGCGGAGGCGAGCGCCGGAGCGTCTTCGAGTTAGCCTAGCGGGAAGAGAAATCTTGAACGTCGGCAAATTAATCCACAGGCAGATTTCGGTGGCGAAGGTCTACGGCATCCCCGTGCGTATAGACTATCGCTGGTTCGTCGTCTTCGGCGTCAGCGTCTGGCTGGTCTCGATGAGTTTGCAGCGCGGCATCCGCGGATTGCCGCCGGCCGAGCCAGCTATCGCCTGGGTGCTCGGCGTCATCACGACGCTCGCGCTCTTTCTCTCCATCTTCGGCCACGAGTTGTCGCACGCGCTGGTCGGGCGAATGGAGGGAATCGAGATCGAAGAGATAGTGCTGCATCCGTTTGGGGGGCTCGCGCGGTTGAAGCGCGAGCCGGACACGCCGGGCGCTGAGTTCAGAATAGCGGTCGCAGGCCCGGCGGCGAGCTTCCTCTTCGCCGTGCTGGCCTTCGGCGCGTATCAGGTCGCCCTAGTGGGGGGCTACCG
>DATEMM010000207.1:0-3221 GCA_035275605.1 Pyrinomonadaceae bacterium | reverse complement strand
CCATCATCACGTATTACGACGTGCGCTATCGCCGCATTCCTAACGCCTTCGTCCTGGCCACGCTTCTCAGCGGACTCATCGTCAACACTATTTACGGCGGCTGGAACGGGATGCTCGGGAGCCTGGGCGGCTGTGCCGTCGCGTTCCTTCTGATGTTCGTTCTGCACGTCTTCGGCGCGATGGGCGCGGGCGACGTGAAGTTATTCGCGGCGGTCGGTTCTCTGATCGGCGCGCACCTGGTCTTCCCGACTTTCCTGGTCGTGATTCTGACGGGCGGGGCGCTCGCTTTGCTGCTGATGCTGCATACGGGCGCGGTCCGCGCGACGATGCAGCGCGTCCTGATGATTCTCGTCGGCCTCCTTCCAGGGTGGCAGATGCCGCGCTTCGCGGTCCCGGCCGACCGCAAGCACACGATCCCCTACGGGGTTGCCATCACGTTCGGCAGCCTCATCTCGCTGGCAATCTTCCGCGCTTGAAAGAGTTCGGCTCGGACTGATTCGAGTTTTTGAAACGGAGAACAAAGCGATGCGTAACAAACGCTTCTTAATCGTCATGGCGGGCGCGCTGGTCTTCGGCCTACTCGCGGCCTTTTCCGTCAGCCGCTACCTGTCGAGCGCGCAGGCCAACAGCAACAATTTTACCAAGATTGCCGTCGCCAAAGTGGACATCCCGCTCGGTACGAAAATTATTTCCGAGCAGGTCAGCGAAGTCGAAATGCCTGGGGATTCGATTCCTGACGGCGCTTTCGATTCGGCCCAAAAACTGATCGGCCGCGTGGCGGTCGTCAACATCGCCGCGCGCGAAGCCGTCACCGACGCCAAGCTCGCGCCCGAGGGAATGGAAGGCGGCCTGACGGCCATCATTCCTGAAGGCTATCGCGCGATGACGGTCAAGGTGGACGACGCTTCCGGCGTCTCGGGCTTTATTCAGCCGGGCGCGATAGTGGATGTCGTGGTCGTCATTGACCCCAAAGAGAACAGCATCAACCAGGACCCGATCTCGAAAGTCGTCCTCCAGAACATCAAGGTGCTGGCCAACGCCCAGAACATGGACAGGCCGAAGGACGAGCGCGAGGCAACGACCGTCAAGGCCGTCACCTTGCAGGTCACGCCGGAGCAGGCCGAGAAGCTTGCCCTGGCAGCCAACGAAGGCAAGTTGCAGCTCATCATGCGCAACTCCATCGACCAGGGCGACACGCAGACCTTTGGCATCAACAAGCGCAGCCTGCTGTCGGGCGAGCGCGCCAACCCTGTGCCGGAACCCGGCTCGCTCAAGAGCGAGCAGCCCGAGCCCAAGCCCGCGGCAGCCGCGCCGCGCCGCCAGCGCGTCATGATTGATCCCATGCCCGCGCCTGCGCCCGCCGTGGCCGCGCCGCCGGCACAGCCCGCGCCCCCGCGCAACTCAGTCGAGATGATCGAGGGCGGCAAGAAACGCAGCGTAGATTTTCCGTGACAGACAGTTTCCAGTTTTCAGTTTTCGGTTTTCAGTTTTCAGCAAAAGCAAGGTGTCTTTACTGAAAACTGAAAACTCAGAACTGAAAACTCCTACTCGCCACCAAAGGAGCCAATAGCATCATGCAGACCCGTAACCCAATCGCTCGCCTCGTTACCCTTCTTTGCGCGGCGATGATCATAGCCGGTATCAGCTTGAGCGCGCGCGCGCAGGAGACCTCCTACAGCGCGTCGTTTGAGCACAACAAGGAAAGCGTCGCCGTCAACGTCCTCGTCGGCCAGTCGCGTGTCATCAACTTTGACAAGCCCATCGGGCGCTTCTCTGTCTCGAACTCCGAGATCGCGGAGGCCATCCTGGTCGCGCCCGACCAGGTGCTGGTCAACGGCAAGGCTTTCGGCCAAGTCAACTTCATCGCCTGGGAGCAGTCGGGCGGCAAGTTCATCGTCTTCGACGTCTTCGTCCGCGCCAACCTCTCGCTAATCGATTCGCAGATTCGCGCACTCTTCCCGAAAGATGACATCCGGCTCAGTCAGGCCAACGGGTCCGTGGTCATCTCCGGCAACGTGACCGACCCGACGACCGCCTCGAAGATTCAGAGCGTGATTGAAGCCGCGGGCTTCAAGACAGTCAACATGCTGGCCTCCCCCGCCAGAAACGCTTTGCAGGTGCAGTTACAGGTGCGCGTGGCCGAAGTCAGCCGCAACCGCATGAAAGAACTGGGAACGTCCTACGGTTATCAGGGCGCTCCGGGCGTCGGCGGCTATCTCAACGGCGGCACTGGCCCAAGCGCGCTCGCGAATCCCCCGGTCAATCCGCACGGAGCAATCAGCGGCGTGCTCAGCTCCAGCGTCTTGAATTTGCTGGTGATGGGCGGAAATTCATTGGCCATGTTGCGCATGTTGCAGACTCAAGGGGCGGTCCGCTCCCTGGCCGAGCCAAACATCATCGCGATGGACGGACAGCAGGCGAGTTTCCTGGCTGGCGGCGAGTTCCCCGTGCCGGTTGTCCAGAGCGACGGGACGCGCACGCTCGTCACCATCGTGTGGAAGGAGTACGGCGTCCGTCTCAACTTCAAGCCGACCATCATTGACGAAGACCACATACGCCTGGAGATGGAGCCGGAAGTCTCTACCATAGATTTCGCGAACGGCGTCAAGTTCGACGGCTTCGTGATTCCGGGCCTCAAGACGCGCCGCGCCAAGACGGGCATTGAGCTGCGCGACGGCCAGAGCTTCGCGCTCGCCGGGTTGATGGACAACTCGGAGTCCCGCTCGCTCTCGAAGGTTCCGGTCATCGGCGACATTCCAATCCTCGGCGCGCTCTTCAAGTCGAAGTCCTACCAGAAGAACGAGACCGAGTTGATGTTCATCGTCACGGCCCAGATGGTGAAGCCCGTCAATCGTGACGACCTGCCGCAAATGCGCGGCATAGACGGCCTCAGAACCAGCTCGCCGCTCGGCGTCGAGCCCAAGGGCGAAGGCATCACAGGCCAGAGCGGTTACTCCATGGGCACTTCGGAAAGCAAGCCTGCCACCACCCCTCAACCCGCCGAGACAAAACCCGCCACAACCAAGCCCGCGAGTCCGGCAGAGACGAAGGCCATCAGTTCTTCGTCCTCCAGCGAAATGGAGGCTCTCCCCGACCCGCCTCCCATGCCCGCGGCGGCGGCGCAGTTGAAGCCCGCCCCGCCCGCTGCGCCTTAACAGTCAAGCGCCTGGCACAGGTCTTTTGAGCGGAGAGAGGAGGGGAGAGATGAGAGTTAAGGGAAG
>DATEMM010000206.1:0-9986 GCA_035275605.1 Pyrinomonadaceae bacterium | reverse complement strand
GACCAGTAATTTTCAAGCCGCACGGGAATCGCCCTCTCCCATGCGGCGTGGTCGAAGTCCGCCGCGCAGAGGTCCGCGGGCGTGCGGCACGCCAGAACCTCGTCTACGGTCTCTTCCTCTTTGCGCTGCCCGGATTCCATCTCTTTTGCCTGGCAGAATGATTCTCATAGGTCTCAAATCCCTATGGCTCGCCTCCGCCGCATTTCTTAAGCTCTCAGTAGAGACCTCGCACCCATCCGCCGTCCACCTGTAGCGTGACGCCCGTGATGTAGGAGGCGCGCGCGGAAGCCAGAAACGCGACCGCCGCCGCGATCTCGTCCGCGCTCGCCAGCCGCCGCATAGGAATCTCCGAAGCCCACGTCTCGATCAATTCCTCTTTCGTCTTACCCGTAGCGCGGCCGCGCGCTTCAGCCAGCTCGTCCTGCCGCTCGGTCAAGGTATAGCCGGGGGCGACCGAGTTGACCGTCACGTTGTCCGCGGCTACCTCAGCCGAAAGAGTTTTGGCCCAGCCGGTCAGCCCCGCCCGGACCGTGTTTGAAAGCAGCAGGCCCATGATCGGCTGCTTGACGGAGATGGAAGTGATGTTGATGATGCGCCCCCAGCGCCTCTCGCGCATGCCTGGGACGACAAGCTGCGCGAGCCGTATTGCCGAAAGCGCGTTCAGCTCAAAAGCGCGGCGGTACATCTCCAGAGTAGCGTCTGCGAAGGTCGCGGCGGGCGGCCCCCCGGCGTTGTTCACCAGGACGTCAACGCGCCCGGCCCGCTCCAACGCCTCACGGACGAAGCGTTCGGCGTCTTCGTCGCTCGTCACGTCGGCGCGCATGCCCTGGACTTCCGCGCCTGTCTCTTCGCTTATCTGTTCGGCCGCGGCGCGTGCACGCCCCTCGTCGCGGGAGCAGAGAAGGACGCGCGCGCCTTCACGCGCGAGCTCCTTCGCTGCCGCAAAGCCAATCCCTCGGCTCGCCGCGGCGACCAGCGCCACTCGCCCACGCAATCCGAAATCCATCTTTTAAGCTCTCCTTGTTTGCTCCAGCGCTTCGAGACAGGCCGCGACGAGCCGCCCAGGATCGTCGCCGTGTAGAACGCAGGCCCCGGTCTCTTTTGGGAAAGTTCTCAGCAGCCGCTCTGCCTCGTCGGCCACGCCGCCTGTGCCGGTCAAGCACCCCATCACGCGTCCTTCGTCGTGCGCGATGGTGAACTCGTTGAGTGAGCCCATTGAACCTCCGATGAAGAGCACCACGTCGCACGAGCGCACAAGGACGACGTTCCTGCCCTTCAGGCCGAAGCCCGTGTAGATGATTGTGTCACAGGCGTCGAGCGGCAATCCGTACTTTTCCGTGTGCTCGCGCTCGTCGCTCGCGGGCGAGATGCCTACGTGAAACGCCCCGGCAGCGCGTGCGCTCTTGCCAACGATGTAGGTGAGGCCCGTGGTCGCGCCCGTCAGGAGCAGGCAATCCCTTGCAGCAATTTCGCGCCCGAGCTCTTCGCCGCGCTCGCGCACGGTGGCGTCCACGCCCCCCGGCAGCGCGTTCTCGGCCGACCCCATGACTCCTATCTTTATCTTCATTCCAGACCTACCGCTTCGCTCCGGCGTTCAAGCAGAAGTACGTCCCGCCACACCCCTTTGAGTCGCCCGATTCGCTCGCGCCTTCCCACTTCGCGAAATCCGCACTTGCGGTGAAGCGCTAGGCTCGACTCGTTCTCGATGAGAATGCCTGCCTGCAATGTCCAGACGCCATGTTGCTCCGAGCAGGCGACGAGCGCATCGAGCAGCGCCTTGCCGAGACCTTTGCCCCTGGCCCCGGCGGCGACGTACACGCTGACCTCCGCCACGCCCGCGTAGACGCGCCGGGTTGAAACAGGGCTCAGCGCCGCCCACCCGGCTATGCTCTGGCCAGAGCGAGCGACGAGCCTGCACTGTGCCAGGTGGCCCGCGTCCCACCTCTCCCAATCGGGCGCTTCCGTCTCAAAGGTCGCCTGCCCGGTCGAGATGCCTTGCCTGTAGATGGCGCGCACCTGCTCCCAGTCGGCGGCGGTCATCACGTCCACAGTGTAGTTCATCTCACTTGGCAATGTCCGCCGTCTCCTCTTCGAGCCGCGCGCTCCGTTCAACTCTTTCCACGCTCCGGTCAGCGTCGGCATCGTCCCACCAGCACCTGGTCAGGAACCAGAGCAGACCCGGCAGCAGGAAGAAGAGGCCGATGCCGATTGTAATGGTGCGCGGCGAGTAGTGGAAGCGATCCAGCAGCTCACCCGTCGCGTAGTTCGAGACGGCCATCGCCAGCGTCAGCAGGGCCAGTTCCGCGGCGAAGACGCGCCCGCGAAAATCGTCCTCGACCGCGCGCTGCAAGAGCACGGTCGAGTTGACCCAGAGTATGCTGCCCCCTGCATGAGCGACCATCAGCACGATGATCGCGAGCACGAAACTGGCCGCGGCTCCGAACGCGACGTAGCCCACGCCGCCCAGCAGAAACGCTATGCCGATGTAGTTCTGCATGTTCTCTCGGGTCTCGCCCGAGATGCGGCGCATGGCGATGGGGCCGATGGCTGTGCCAATGCCCCGCGCGGCGTAGAGAATGCCGATGCCGATTGCGGGCTTACCGCCGACCGGGAAAATCCTCTCGCCGAAAACGGCGAGCAGGGTCAGGATGCCGCCCCCCAGCCCCCAGGCCGCCTTGACCAGCATCAATGCGAGAACGCGCGGGCGCTGTCCCACATAGCGCGTCCCCTCAATGGTGTCCGTGATGCCGAGCGCCTTGGCCATTGTCAGCCGGGTCCTGGCGCGCTCGGGGCGACGCGGGAAGCGCACGCTGGCGATGAGCAGCGCCGAAGCGAGGTAGGTCAAAGAGTCCAGAATGAACGCGGCATCTGTCCCCAGCCACCCTGTGACGACGCCCCCGAAGGCCGCACCCAATGTCAGCATCACGGACCAGGTGACGGAGGCGACGGCGTTGGCGGCGAGCAGCTCGCGCCCGGAGACGATTGAGGGGATGACGGCCGTCTTGGCCGGCTCAAAGAAAGTCGAGAAGGCCAGTTGCAGAATCGTCAGGGCGTAGACGAGCCAGATTTGATCTGGGCGGCGGACGAAGAGAAAGCCGAGCACGACGAGGGCACGCATCAGGTCCGAGACGATCATGAGCGTGCGCCGGCTGAAGCGGTCGATGAGGACGCCGGAGAGCGGCCCGACCACGAAGCTCGGGAGGAAGCGCGCGACGAGCATCAACCCGATGGCGCGGCCGGAGTTCTCCGTCAAATTGTGGAGCAGCGTATAGAGGGCTATGGTGTCGAACCAGTCGCCGAGCTGGCTGACGACCTGCCCGAGCCAGAGCAGCCGAAAATTGCGGTTGCTCCGCAGCAGCTCCAGATAACCGGAAGGCCGCTCAGGCCCAACGCCCTTATTCAACGCTTCGTCCAACGGCTTGCCGGCCTCGCAATGCAGGGAAGGTGACGGATGAAAAAGAGAGGGTGCATTGCCCCGCCCGCCGTTGTCAAATCCGCCGCGGGTGAGGCGCTAGGTCACAGAGATTATCCAGGCAAGCGACCGGGCCGCCCCCGGTTTAATACGTGAAAAGATTTAGACCCCGAAGGGGTCAGGGCATGGGAGTTTGATGCCCCGGTCGAATCGTCCTGACCGAGCCATCACATTGACCTGTCAGGGTGATTGTTCCGACTCGCCATCCTTCTCCGCACAGACGGCGCTTTTTACGACTTAAGTCCCTTAGTTACAGGACTTCGCCTCGTGCAGGCGGCTTAAGGGGAAGCGCGGCACAAGGCTTGTTAAGTAGTGGGCGCGGCTTGAGGCGCTCAGGCGCTTCGCGGACCCACCGCACGGGGTCCGAAGAGCCGCACCAATTGACATGGGCTGAAGCGCTTCTCCTGCCAAGTATGGATGTGCGAGGGAGAAACAGCTTCGGCGGACTTCTCACCCCCAGTCAGGCGCGCCGAGTGCCCCTCGATCGCGCCACTTGCCCCGTCCCGCGCCGGAAGCGAGAGTGGAATTTGCTCCTCTGCCTTCGCTTCCGGCACGGGGCCTTTGTTACTGAGTGTGGTTTGAAAGCCCCCGGCGCTCTCGAAAGAGCGGCCGGGAAATTTACGAGGCGGGCGGTTAGTCGAACGAAGATTTCTACTTTTACTGACGGTCACATGACTGGAGCGGGCGAGTGAAATTTATAGGGATGTCAGACTACAATCGCGCGGCCAGGATTTACTGGTCCGTGATGGTCGCCGCGGGCACGCTGACGGGCGCGTGGGCGCTTTCGCAGTGTCTGGGCTTCGGCTCGGTCGAGTGGGCGCAGTTCCTGGCCCTGCTCAGCCTGGTGGTCGTCACGGGCTGGTATCCGATCCGCATCCCCGGCACGACCGCCTGCGTCACCGTCGGCGACACGTTCACCTTCCTGAGCGCGATGTTCCTGGGCGTCCCCGCGGCCATCTTGCTGAGCGGCACGGACGCCTTCCTCGGGGCCAAACGCTCGACCAAAAAGGCTTCGAGCTGGCTGGGCGCGCCCGCCATCATGGCCGTCACGACTTTCGTCTCGGGCTCCGTCTTCTACTACGCACTTAAATCTTACGCGCACATCGGCAACGTTCCCCTGGGGACCTTCAGGCTGCGCGCCGACCAACTGCTCTTGCCGCTCGGGGCCATGATGGCTTCACACTACATTCTGAACGGTCTTTCGCTCGCCACCATGTACGCCTTGAGAAAGAGCCGCACTTTCCGCAGCTTCTGGCGCGACGGCTACCTCTGGACTCTGTTGACCTTCATCGCCGCCGCCTGCACGGCCGCCCTGATCTACGGGGCGATTACGGCCTTCGGCTTTCTCTACGTCCTGCTCGGCATCCCCATCATCGCGGCGACTTACGCGACCTACAGGGTCTTCTTCGAGCGGGTCAACGAGAAGACGCGCGAGGCGGACGACCTGAGCCGGCTGCACCTGGCGACGGTCGAGGCCCTCGCCACGGCGATTGACGCCAAAGACCAGACGACGCATTGCCACGTCCGCCGCGTGCAGATTTACGCCGCAGGAATGGGCAAGGTCTTCGGCCTCTCCGCGAGCGAGATTGAAGCGCTCAAGGCCGGGGCGCTGCTCCACGACGTCGGAAAACTCGCCGTCCCCGATCACATCCTGAATAAGCCCGGACGACTGACTACAGCCGAGTTCGAGCGCATGAAGGTCCACACGACCGTCGGCGCGCAGATTCTGGAGCGCGTCAATTTCCCCTACCCGGTTGTGCCAATCGTTCGCCATCATCACGAGATGTGGAACGGGCTCGGCTACCCGGACGGACTCAAGGCCGAACAGATTCCCCTGACGGCGCGCATCCTCTCCGTGGTGGACTGCTTCGACTCTGTGCGTGAAGACCGCCCCTACCGGCGCGGGATGACGCGCGAGGAGGCCATCGCGCTTCTGATGCGCGGCTCCGGCAACCACTTCGACCCGAACGTCGTCAACCTCTTCCTCAAGAATCTCTCCCGCTTTGAAGAGGAGATCGTTGAGCTCGGCCTGGAGCCGCAGGGCTTCACCGATGAGGAATCCGAGGCGGTGGAATTAATCGAGGCCGACATACACCAGACCAAAGAGCGCCCGTCCGTTTTGGCCTACGACCAGATCAAGAACGCTCACCGCGAGGTCTACGCGCTCTACGAAATCGCGCGCACCTTCGGGTCCTCCCTGGACATTGAGGACACGATCTCGATTCTCGTCAACAAGGTCGGCCACGTCGTCCCCTTCGACACGTGCGTCGTCTATCTCTACGACGAGCTGAAGGCTTATGCGACCGCGTCGCACGTTGCCGGCAAGAACGCGGACGTTCTGCGTGACCGCTGCATCGCGCCCGGCGAGGGCGTCACAGGGTTCACGCTCGCCAATCGCCGCGCGATTAACCGCATCGACCCGAAACTGGATTTCGACAACGTCCACCTGGACCCGGAGAGCGAATACCGCTCGATGGCCGCAATGCCGCTCGTCAAGGACGGGCGACTGCTCGGCGCACTCTCGGTCTATTCGATGGAGCTGCACGAGTACACGGACGATCACATGCGCCTTTTGGAGACGGTCACACGCCTGGCGTCGGACGCGCTCTTTAACGCGATGCACCACGCCGAGGCGGAATCGAACGCCCTGACGGACCCGCTGACGGGGCTCCCCAACGCGCGCTGCATGTATTTGAGGTTCGAGCAGGAGTCCGCGCGCGCGCGTCGCACGAACCGGCCGTTCCAGGTCATCATGCTCGACCTTGACGAGTTTAAGCAGGTCAACGATACGTTCGGCCACCGCATCGGGGACAAGATGCTGCGCGAGGTCGCGCGCATCCTTCAGGGACAGTTGCGCGAATACGATTTCCTGGCGCGTTACGCGGGCGACGAGTTCGTCGCCATCGTGCAGGACCTTGTCGGGGGCCAGGTCGAAGAGTTGTGCGAGCGAATTGAGAGCGCCATCTCGAAGTTCTCGCTGCACGTTCGCGCAGAGCACTCGGCGCGGGTCGGCATCAGCGTCGGCTCGGCCACCTACGGCATTGACGGTGAGACCCTGGATCAACTCTTAATCGCCGCCGACCAGGCCATGTACGCCGCCAAGTCGAACCACAAGGCCGAGCGCCGCGCCCGCCTCGAAAGGAACGCGGAAACGGTCATAGACCTCAACACGGATAAGCTCACGTCAACCGCCATAAATTGAAAAGGAGGGTAAGAGTTAGTGAATAGTAAATAGTTAATGGTAAATGGAGGGAAGCCTCCCATCCACTATTGACCATTTACTATTGACCCGCTTTTTGAATATGAGTTACCACATTCTTCACCAGTTCGACGAGCAGTGGCTCGTTGATTTGAAGCAGGACGCGGGCGGCAGCAAGCATATAGACTTCACGGACGCTTCCTCCCCGGATGAGCGTCGCCCGGCGCGCCGCTCCAGGCTCGTCGCGCGCGAGGGCCAGCGCTGGGCCGTGATCTCCCTCTCCATCCTGATTGCCACCTTCGCCCTCCTCTTCGCCGTTGACGCCACCAACCGCGCCGAAGCCCTGCAACAGCGCCTCGACGTGTTGGAAAAGAAGGTGAAGTAGTAAAAGTAAGAAGTGAGCAGTAAGCAGTGAGCAGTCAACAGCCCCGTTAGGGGCGACGGATAATAGCCCAGGGCTTGAGCCCTGGGAATCAAGCCCAATAAAAGATTGAGCCCCGTAGGGGCGGCTGAATCAGTCGCCCCTACGGGGCTCATAATATTTATCTCATCGTATCCCCAGGGCTGACGCACTGGGCTATTGTCATGCCGCCCCAAACGGGGCTCTTAACTGCTTACTGCTCACTGCTCACTTCTTACTCATCACTTCTCCTTTATCTTGACAAACACGTCGCCATCGCATTCAATCCTTGAGGCCATCAATCGAAGGCGCGCGGCCGCCTTTTATCTTATTGCCTTACTCGGATGTCAGCCCCTTCAAGCACCACGATCTCAAGCGCCACGCTGCTCGTCGTTGACGACGAGGCGGGCGTGCGCCGCCGCCTGCGCCAGATTTTCGAGGGCGCAGGCCACCGTGCCCTGCTGGCCGCCGATGCGCCCAAAGCTCTCAGCCTGCTCCACCGCGAACACTGCGACCTGATCGTCCTGGACATAGAGATGCCGGGCGTAGACGGTCTAGCATTGTGTAGACTGTTGCGCGCGCAGGCCGCGACCAAGCAACTCCCCATCGTCATCTTTTCGGCCAGGGACGACGAGAACCGCAAGGTCGAGGCTTTCGCCGCAGGGGCCGACGATTACATCGTCAAGCCTTCGACGCCGCGCGAGATTTTGACGCGCGTCAGCGCCCACCTGGAAACGGCGCAGCGCGAATGGGCACTGGTTGGCAGCAATCTTGAGCTGAGGTTTCTGGCCGACCTCGGGCGCGGTCTTCTGCGCGCGCTTGAGCCCGAACAGGTCGTGCGTCACGTCGCGGGCGCGACCTACGAAGGGACTGGCGCGAGCCTCTGCGCGGCGGCCGTCAGCACCGGGCCCGAGAGCACGGTCATCTGCGCCTTCGACCGCGAAGGAAGCGCCGAGGACGCTTCGCTCGTCCACACGGACCGCCTCAAGGCCTGGCTGGCCTCGCCCGGCTCTTCGACCTCCACGCTGCTGGAGAGCCCTGAGAGTTTGTTCCTGCGCGACGAGCACCACCGCATTGAATACGCCGCGCCGCTACGTTTCGGCGGCCGCACCAAGGGCGTCATCGTCGTCGGCTTCGACTCGCCCAATGACTGGGGCGAGAAGCAGGCTCGGCTCGTGGACGCAGCCGCGCAGCAGGCCGCGCTGGCCGCGCACGTCGCGACGCTTTACCAGGCGGCCCGCCAATCCTCCGTCCACCTGGCCAAAGAGGTCGAGCGCCGCACGGCCGAGGCCGAAGCGCAGCGTCGTTTCACGGAGGCCATCATAGACAGTCTGCCGCTCTCGCTCTACGCCGTAGACCGCGACTACCGCATCGTCGCCTGGAATCGCAATCGTGAATTAGGAGGGCAGGGCATTCCGCGCCGGAGCGCCCTCGGGCGGAGCATCTTCGACGTTCTGACCAAACAGAAGCGCGACGTGCTGGAGCGAGAATTCAGGCGTGCCTTCGAGACCGGCGAAATCGAACGCATCGAGCAGGAGACGACCGGCACCGACGGCGAGACTCATCACTGGCTCATCAGCAAGATTCCGATGCGCGCGGGCGGAGACGCTGAGACCACACACGTCATCACCGTCGGCGAAGACATCTCGGCGCGCGTCGAAGCCAACCGCGCCGTCGCGCGCGCCGAAAAACTGGCGGCCGTGGGACGCCTCGCCGCCGGCGTCGTTCACGAGATTAACAACCCGCTCGCGACCATCTCCGCCTGCGCCGAGGCGCTCGAAGCCAGACTCCGCGAGGGCGCGTTCGACTCTTCGCCCGAGGTGGAAGATTTGCGCGAGTACCTTTCCCTGATTCGTAACGAGGCCTTCCGCTGCAAGTCCATCACCAACGGGCTTCTGGATTTCAGCCGCACGCGCGCGGGCGAGCACCTGCCCGTCAACATCGGCGAAGTGATAAACTCCGCCGCCAGGCTCGTCGCGCACCAGCGCCGCGGCGAGCGGATAGAGATTCAAATCGAGGTGGCGGACGACGTATCTGACGTCTCCGGCGACGAGGGACAGTTGCAGCAGGCCGTGATCGCGCTCGCCACCAACGCTATCGACGCGATGCCGGAGGGGGGCCGCCTCACCCTGCGCGGGCGCGACGAGAACGACCACGTCCTTTTGGAGGTCAGCGACACGGGCGTTGGTATCGCGCCGGAGAACCTGACCAAAATCTTCGATCCCTTCTTCACGACCAAGGAAATCGGGCGCGGAACTGGTCTCGGACTGGCAGTCTGTTATGGTATTGTTACGGAGCACGGCGGGCGGCTAGACGTGCAGTCGGTGGTTGGCGCAGGCACGACCTTCACGATTTCGCTCCCGGCCGCTAATCCAAACATGGACGGAGACTGAGTGACTTGAGCGAGACGAAGGGTGCGCGACTTCTCGTTGCCGAAGACGAAGCCAATCTGCGGCTCGTCATCCAGAAGGAACTCCAACGCCTGGGCTATCGGGTGGACGTCGCGCCCGACGGGGAAGCGGCGCTCAGGCGGCTCGAAGAGGCCAACGTGGACGTGCTGCTCTGCGACATCAACATGCCGCGGATGGACGGGATGGAGCTTCTGCGGCGCGTGCACGAGCGCCCCAACCCGCCCGAAGTCATCATGCTGACGGGCCACGCCACGGTCGAAACGGCCATCGAGGCCATGAAGCTCGGAGCTTACGACTACCTCTCGAAACCCTATCGCATCACGGAACTGGACGCGCTCGTCAAGCAGGCGGCCGAAAAGCGGCGCCTACGCGTGGACAACCTGCGCCTGCGACAGCAGCTCGCGCGCCAGTCGCAGATGCCCGAAATCGTCTCCGTCTCCGAAGCCATGCGCGAGGCACTGCGCCTGGTCGAGCGCGTCGCGCCATCGGACGCCTCCGTCCTGA
>DATEMM010000205.1:0-2540 GCA_035275605.1 Pyrinomonadaceae bacterium | reverse complement strand
CCTGGCCGAAACCTACAAGGCCGGCGCGGGCTTAATCGTCGCCGCCGACCTGGAGAAGATAACCGACCGGATGCTGCGCGAGACCTCGAACAATCCGAACGCCGCGAAGCAGCATGAGACTTATCGCCAGCTCGGCCTGCTCAGCCTCAAGCATTTCGTGGTGGAGCAGAAGGACGTCGGCGAAAAGTCCAACGTTCGCGCGATGGTGAGCTTCAAGGAGAAGCGCAACGGCATAGCCTCCTGGCTGGCCGCGCCCGGACCGATGGGGTCGCTCAGCTTCATCTCGCCGGACGCCAACATGGTCGCCGCCTTCGTCGTCCGCGAGCCCGCCTCGCTGGTTGACGAGCTGCTCGGGTATCTGGACACGGCGACGCCGAATCTACGCGAGCACCTCAAAGTGCTCGAAGCGAATTACGGCCTGAAGCTGCGCGAGGATTTCGCCGCGCCGCTCGGCGGGGAGTTCGCCTTCGCGCTCGACGGCCCGGTCCTTCCGACGCCTTCATGGAAGATGGTTTTCGAGGTCTACGACCCGGCACGCTTGCAGCAAACCTTTGAGCGCGTCGTGGAGGAGATCAACAAGCAGGCCGCCAAGGATGGCAAAGGCGGCTTGCAGTGGGAGCGCAGCGAGAGCGGCGGGCGCACCTTCTATGCGCTGAAATCCGTCGCCTACGGCGTCGAGGTGCATTACACCTACGCCAACGGCTACTTCATCGCCGGGCCGAGCCGCGCTCTCGTCGAACGCTCGCTCAAGTATCACGACTCCGGCTACACGCTGCTGCGCTCGCCGCGGTTCACTTCGACGTTGCCGGCGGACGGCCAGGTCAACTTCTCCGCGCTCTTCTATCACGATCTGGCGCCGATTCTCGCGCCGATTGCGGGCCAGATGGAGAAGGCCGCGAAGAGCTTACCCGAAGAGCAGCAGGCGGCCATGAAGGTAACTGCCGAAGCCCCGCCGACGCTCGCCTACGTCTACGCGCAGGGAGACGCTCTGGTCTTCGCAGCGGACAGCGAAGGTGGTCCCTTCGGTTTCAGCCCGGCGACCTTGATGGGGCTCCCCAACTCCTTTGAGATGCAGCACGTGCTCAACGAAGCGATGCACGGCAAAGGTAAGAAGTGAGACGCGCGAGCCTAACTTGTCAGGAGCGGATGGAATGAGACCAGTAATTGACCTGGACAAATTGAGCGTTCAGTTCGGGACGAAAACGATTCTGAAGGACTTGCAGGCGGAGTTGCGCGGGCGCGCTATCGGCCTCCTGGGTCCGAACGGGGCAGGGAAGACCACGCTCATCCACACCCTGCTCGGCTTTCATCCGCCCTCGGGTGGGACGGCCCACATCTTCGGACAAGACATCACGGCGGGGGCCAAAGAGATACGCGCCTTCATCGGCTACATGCCGGAGCGCGATTCTTTCATCGCCAAGATGTCCTGCGTTCGGTTCGTCAGTTTGATGGGCGAGCTCTCGGGCCTCCCGCGCGACGCCGCGCTGGAGCGTGCGCACGAGGCCCTCTTCTACGTCGGGCTGGGCGAAGCGCGATACCGCAACCTGGAGACCTATTCGCTCGGGATGAAGCAACTGGCCAAGCTCGCGCAGGCGATTGTTCATGGGCCGAAGCTGATTATCCTGGACGAGCCGACCAACGGGCTCGACCCGCCCACGCGCCAGCGCATGATTCGCCTCATACGCGAGATACGCGACAGTCACCAGGCGCACATCCTTATCTCATCGCACCTGCTCCGCGACGTAGAGGAGTGCTGCGAGGAGATTCTGATTTTGAAGGACGGGCGGATTGCGACCTACTGCAACCTGGAAGAGGAGCGCAAAGCCAACCGCAAGTTCCTGGAGATGGAGACGCGCGGGGACAGCCGCGCTTTCGCGGAGGCCGTCGGACGGCTGGGCTGCGAGTACGCCCTGACGGACGAGCGCAAGGTCAAGCTCGTGCTGGAAAACGGCGTCGAGATACGCGACCTCTACAAACTCGCCGCGGAGCAGCAGGTGCAGATTCGCCGCCTGAACTACAAGCGCGATTCGCTCGAAGACATCTTCCTCAAAGCGATGGAGAACGACAATGGCGGTTTATGAGCACACGTACAAACAATTTTCGGGCGAAGTGACGCCGCGCTGGTCGCGCTTCCTGGTTCTGCCGCGCCACTCTTACAGGGGCATCTTCCAGTCGAAGCTCTTCATTGCCTGCTTCAGCATCTGCCTGATTTACCCGCTGGTGGCCTCCATCCTCGTCTACCTGCACCATAACTCTGAGGCGATGGCGATTATGGAGCTGGCGGTCAGAAAGCTTGTGCCAATAGACGCGGAGTTCTTCGAGTTCTTCATAATTATTCAGGGCAGCTCCGCCTTCTTTCTGACGCTGCTGATCGGGCCGCCGCTCGTCTCGCGCGACATGACGAACAACGCGCTGCCGCTCTATTTGTGCCGCCCCTTCTCGCGCGCCGAGTACGTCGTCGGCAAGATGTCCGTGCTCCTCATCCTGCTCTCGCTCGTGACGTGGATTCCGATGCTGCTGGTCTTCTTCTTCCAGTCTTA
>DATEMM010000204.1:0-3188 GCA_035275605.1 Pyrinomonadaceae bacterium | reverse complement strand
TCGTCAATCAAGGTTTGAATTTCGTCGTCGAGCATTAGGAGCTCGTCGTCGAAGATGTTCAGGACGGAGTTGATGCGCTCCAGCACGTCCAGCAGCTCGCGCTTGTTCTCTTCGCGCAGGGCGTGCTCGTCAAGCGCAGTGTTCACCTCGCGCGCCAGGTTGTGCAGCGCGGCGAGCGCGACCGACGTGTTGAAATCATCGTCCAGCCCGGCCTCGAAATCTTTCAGAGCGCGGCGGGCAGCTTCCTGTAAACGCTGGTTCGCGCCCGGCTCGACGCGTGCTCCCTTCAACCGCGAGCGAAAGTCGCGCAGGCCGATGACCGTTTTCTCCGCGCCGCGCAGGGCATCGAAGGTGAAGTTGAGCTGCTTGCTGTAGGGCACGCTCAGTAGGAAGTAGCGGACGGCGACGGGCGCGAAGCCTCGCGCCGTGACGTCACGGAAGGTGTAGTAGTTGCCCTTGGACTTGGACATGGATTCGCCGTCCACCTTGAGGTGCTCGAAGTGAATCCAGTACCTGGCGAAAGGCTGGCCGGTCGCCCCCTCGCTCTGCGCGATCTCGTTCTCGTGATGCGGGAAGACCAGGTCAATGCCGCCCGCGTGGATGTCGAAGGTCTCGCCCAGATATTTCATGGACATGGCGGAGCACTCTATGTGCCAGCCCGGACGCCCGCGACCGAGCGAGGTGTCCCAGGCGGGCTCATCCGGCGACTCGGCCCCTTTCCAGAGCGCGAAGTCGCGCGCGTCCTCCTTATCGTACTTATCCGTATCGACGCGCTCGCTGGCGCCCGCGATGTTGCCCGCGAAATTTATCTTCGAGAGCTTGCCGTACTCCGGAAACGAGCTGATGCGATAATAGATGGAATCGTCCGAGCGATAGGCGTGGCCGCGCTCTTCCAGGCGCTCGATGATGGAGACCATCTCCGTAATGTGGCGCGTCGCGCGGGGCACGATGTCTGGGCGCGCGCAGCCGAGCGCGTCGAAATCCTCCCAGAGGGCGTCGATGTATTTTGCCGTGTACTCGTCAATCGTGACGTTGTTCTTCTGCGAGAGCGCGATGATGCGGTCTTCGACGTCCGTGATGTTCATGACGTGCGTGACGCGATAGCCCTTGAATCTGAGATAGCGGCTCAGGATGTCCGTGAAGATGGTCGATCGGAAGTTCCCGATGTGGCCGTAATCCCAGACGGTCGGGCCGCAGTAGTACATGCGCACCTCGCCCTCGTTGATCGGGTGGAACTCTTCAAGTCGGCCTGAAAGTGTGTTGTGAAATTTCAGCATCGTGATAAAAATACGCCTTTATATTCAGGCCGTGATGAGTTCCCACTTTTGCGCGCGCTCTACCAATGCCTGTTCCTGCTCAGGCCAGTCATGCAACGTCGCCGGCTCGAAATCCGCACCGTTGGGCCAGATCAAAGTATGGACTTCCGGGTCAATCTGAACTTGCTCGAAAAACGATAGCTCACGCAGCGGACCGTACATCTCACCCGCCAGCACGGGCCGGAAGTTAATCGTCTGTTCCGTTCCGTCGTCGAATTGAATACGGAGGGTATAGGGCGCTGCGATTTCAAAAGAGCGGACACGATAAATCGGATGAGTCATCATAAGCTCCTTACTTCAACGGCTCGATAGGCAAGGGAGTCCGGCCCGTTTGCAGTCTCTCCCAATCAGCCAGTAACTCCTCGTGATGTAATTCCGCCCACGCCGCGACGAGACGCTGCTGTCGTCTTGGCAGCGACCCGGCCATCAAATCTACGGGATCAATATTAAAAATGGCTACATCATCCTGGTAGTAGGCATGAAAATGCGGCTGGTGGTGCGGCGCACCGAGTTCCGCATACATGCGAATGATAATACCAAAGAAACGGCTTAGTTCCGGCATAGGATATTGTAATGCTCAATGGAGGGAGCGGCAAAGGTGCGCTGTGCCGGGCGTTGATAAAGCTGGAAATCTACTTCTGAGGTCTCCCTCCAAAGTGCGTAAAACCGGCGGGTTCCAAATCCCACACGCGCGAGCCCTCCGTGATTCGTATGCGCCCGGTGTCAGGTGTGATGTCTCCGATGTAGGTCACGGGCACGTCGCCGACTCTGCGCGGCAGGCGGGTGAGGTCGCGCGGGCGAACTGTAAAGAGCAGCTCGAAATCCTCGCCGCCGTCGAGGGCGAGTAGCAGCGGGTCGAGCGCCCGCCGCCCGCAGAGGCTTATGACCGGAGGGTCAACGGGGATACGCGAGGCGGAAATCAACGCGCCGACGCGGCTCTCAGCGCAGAGGTGCCGGAGGTCAGAAGAGAGACCGTCGCTCAGGTCTATCATCGCCGTCGCCAGGTGCTCCTCGCCGAGCACCGCGCCCCACGAAACTCGCGGCTCGGGTCGAAGCTGGCGGAGGAGCAGTTGCTCTACGGCGCGGTCGTTTGACGTGTGCGGGCGTCTTCTACGCAGGCGCGCGCCGCGCTCAAGCAGGCGCAGGCCGGCCGCCGCGCCGCCCAAAGCTCCCGTGACGAAAATGTGGTCTCCCGGACGCGCGCCCGAGCGCCGAACGTCCAGCTCGCGACCAACGTCGCCGAGGATAATTGAATCGATCACGATTCGTTCCGGCGTGCGCGATACGTCGCCGCCGATGAGAGCCACGCCGTAGCGTGAGGCCAGGGCGAAGAAGCCGTCATATAGCTCGTCTACAAAATCAGAGTCCCAGATTTCGCGTGGCACGCCGATGGAGAGAAGCGCGTAGCGCGGTCGCGCTCCCATGGCCGCGATGTCCGAGAGCGAAACCGCCAGCGCCTTGTGGCCGAGTAGCCAGGGGGTTGTTGTGCCCAGGCGAAAATCAATTCCTTCGACCAGCAGGTCTGTCGTGATGACCGTGTAGCGCCCGTGCCGCTGGCGAATGACGGCGGCGTCGTCGCCAATACCGAGGGCAAGGGATGAGGGATGAGGGATGAAGGATGAGGGATCTCTTATTCTGTTTAGCTGCTCCAGCGCGCGTCGCCGGATGCGTCGGATGAAAGCGAATTCGTTACGTGACGGGGGAGCCGAGCGAGAGTTTTTATCTTCCTCTTCATCCCTCATCCCTCATCCCTCATCCCTTGTTCTTACCGATCCGCTGATCTTCTTGCGCGTCGTTTCGCCCGTGCGAAGCACAGGGATGCCCTGATCTACGTCCATATGAGGGCGGGGGATAACGTGTGTCGCGACGACC
>DATEMM010000203.1:0-19511 GCA_035275605.1 Pyrinomonadaceae bacterium | reverse complement strand
TGGCCCAAAGGCCGCCGGGTTGAACTGCATCCGGCGCGCGCGCTGCTCGGCGGTCGGCGTCGGATCGCCTATGAGATTGGGGCGCGGCCCGCCTTCGCCGAAGTTGAGCGTGTAGGTCGGCCCGCTCTGAATCGTAATCAGGTTATTCCATTGCAGCCCGCCGAAGAAGAAGTCAACGGCCTTATTCCAGCCAGAGCCGTAGCGGCGACCCCTGCCAAAAGGCAGATCGTAGACGTTGGCGAAGGTGAACCTGTGCCGGATGTCCAGATCCGAATTGGCCCGCTCCGCATCCAGGTTGTTCGGGTTGTTCGGCCCGTAGAGGTCTCTTCCGGGATTGCTGTTACCCGAAAACCTTCCCGGCCCGTTGTCAATCGAGTGCGACCAGGTGTAGGTCGTCAGGATGGAGAGGCCGCCCGACAGGCGTTTCTCCAATTTCGTCTGCAACCCGTTATAGCTCAATTCGCCAAGGTCGTCCGTGAAGTTGACGAACGGGAGGTTGACGAGGCGAGCGCCCGGTCCGCGACTGAGGTCCGTGCCGATGTTGCGGTCAATCAAAAGATTGCGCCCACGGTTCCCTACGAAAGCGGCCTCCGCCAGCCAGCCCGGCCTGAACTCCCACTGGAGCGTCAGGTTGAACTGGTGATACATCTCGTCACTGAGATTGACATCAACCCCGGAGACGTTCTGCGAGATGCTGGAGAGGGGGAAGACCGGCCCCTGTAGGAAGACCAGCGAAGGTGCCGGCAGCGGCGTATCCAGGTTGAAGCCCGCTGGGACCTGTGGACAGGCCACCGTGCCGAATTGATTAACGTTACAGGAGAAGCTTCCGCCGCCGTTGAACGGCTGATCGACGGCGAAAGCGCCGATGTTGGCCGCGTCCGTCGCGTACAGCAGGCCGTAACCGCCGCGTATGACGAACGTCCGGTCATCCTTGAGGCCGCTCCAGGCGAACCCTATGCGCGGGCCGAAATTGTTCTTGTCCGTCTCGCGCAGGCCGCGCGGGATACCGCCGCCTCCTGCGCGGATCAGGGCATTCTGCTCAGGCACGAAATTGAGCTGACGGTCATAACGCTCGGTGAAGGGCGTAAAGATGTCGTAGCGCAGGCCGAGGTTGAGCGTCAGGTCCTGGTTCACTTTCCAGTCGTCCTGCACGAAGAAAGAGATTTCGTGGCCGGACTGGAAGTAGGGGCCGCCGGGAATTCCGCGGTCAATGTGCGCGGGCGGGCGGCCAAGCAACAGGTTGGCGTAAGACGAGCCGGAATCGAGCGGGCCAATCGGAATCCCGGAGTAATTGCCCGCGAGGAATCCGCCGTTCTGCGTGCCGTACTGGTACTGGCCCTTGGCGTTCACGCCGGAAGAGGCGGGCTGATTCTGGCGAACGCGAAGCTCGGCCCCAAACTTGAAGGTCTTGTTCCCGCGAACGACCGTCAAAGTGTCTCCGAAGTAAAAGTTGTTCGAGAGGAAGAAGAAGGGGCTGCCATCACCTATGAACTCCAAATCGCCCTTGTCCGCGTCCGAGCCGATGACGCCGAGCAGGACGGAGCCGGAGCAGGTCACGCCGCAGATGTTGACGCCTGGGATGCCTAGACGGGAAGAAATATCCGCGGAGAAGCCGAGGCCGCCGCCCTGTCCCGGATTGAGAATGCCGATCTCGAAGCGCGAGTAACCGGCGCGCGCGTCGTTGACGACCGTCGGCGAGAAGATGTGCGTATCGCCGAGCGCGACCTGACGAGTGTTTCCGAACTCGTTGCCGGCGCCGAAACCCGACGGCAGGTCAAGGTTGTTCGGTGACGTGCCGAGCGGGAAATTGTTATCGCGCACACGCTCGTTCGTGGCCTTGCTGTAGCGGCCAAAGAGCCTGTTGTTGGTGGTGATGTTGTGGTCTATCTTGATGTCGTACTGGTTAATATCCGCGCTCTCTTTGCGGTTGCGCGCGTAGTTACGTATGAACCCGGAGCCGGTCGGAAAGGGATACGCGTTCAGCACGTTGAAACCGGCCGGAGAAAACTGGCTCGACGGAATGATGTTGCCGGGGAACGCAAACCCTGCGGCGTCGAAAATGGTTCCTTCGGGCGCGACCACCGGGCCACGAACGGTATTGAATACTTGCGGGTTGCCGGGCTGGAGCAGGCTCGAAAAATCGCCGTTGCGGAAAGCCGCCAGGGGAACCGTGACCGGATCTTCCGGGCCGCCGAATGCAGGCGTCGAGTTACGCTGCCCATTGAAGGAGAAGAAGAAGAAAGATTTGTTGCGCCCGTCGTAGAAAATGGGGCCGCCTTCGCCGAAGTGCGGTAAAAAGATCGGGCCGCCGACCGTGCCGCCGAAGTTGTGTACGTTGTAATTGGGCGGGTTGGAATTATAGACGGGGTTCGCCCCGGCGACTCGTCCCTGGTAGTACTCGAAGGCAGAGCCGTGCACGCGGTTTCCGCCGGACTTGAAAGTCGTCGAGATGATTGCGCCGCCCGCGCGTCCGGAATCCGCAGAGGGGACGCTGGTCTCGACCTTGAACTCCTGAATCGAATCCGGGTTGGGGAAGATGGCGATCTGCCCGAACTGCGATTCGTTGTTATCCACTCCGTCGAGCGAGAAATTGTTGTTGGTCACGCGCGCGCCGTTGGCAGAGATGATCGAGCCGCCGGATTCGCGAAAGCGCGTGGACTCGGTTCCCTTCGACGGGCCGCCCGACTCGAAATTGCCGCCGCCGCCGATGCCTCCGAGCGCTGGGCGCGTCACACCTGGCGAGAGACCCGCCAGCAGTGTGAAGTTCCTCTGCGAAATCGGCAGCTCCGTCACCTGCCGTCCGGTAATCACGTCGCCGCGCACGCTCGACTCGCTCTCGACAAGCGGCGCGGCCTCGGCCGTCACGGTGACGGACCCGCCGCCGCCGGTCACGGTTGAGAATTTGGCTTCGAGCGGAAGACGGGAGCCGGTCTCGACCGTTATCTCTTCAAAAGTGATGGTCTGAAAGCCTGCCCCTTCGACCGTCACACGATACCTGCCCGGCTCGAGATTGGGGATCGTAAAATTCCCTTCATCGTTACTGGTCGCTTCGCGCGTCTCTCCCGTCGCACGGTTGACGATAGTGACTTTGGCATCTTTGACGAGCGCGTCGTTCGGGTCCCTGACAGTCCCCACAATCGTGCCCTGGTTGCTTTGAGCATGAAGAGGAACGGCAAAGGCTATGAGGCAGAAGAAGAGTACGCTTAAGCGAGAGATGATTGGCTGCTTCGTCATGGGCTCGACCTCAGTGTGCGAACAGAAGAGAGTTGGCTGTTTTGTGCCACCCACGCGCGGCGCGCGGGTGCAGGTGTGCTTCGCGCTCAGTCAGAAAAAAGGTATACGGCCAGAAGACGCACCCGTCTGGCGTCTGAGCTGGCCTATTTATCCTTGTGCGATTTAACTAAAGTAAGACCGAGTGAAAGTTTGTTGCCTTGCCGAACGAAGTAATAATTAATACAGTTTCCTAAGGCTGTCAACACTTTTCTGGCCGCGCGTCGGAAAAGATTTCGGCGGCAAAGGGACGTCAGGCGGCGGGCGCGGACGCGAACTTGTTGGCCAGGACGAGACTCAAAGCGCCCATCAGCGTGGGCGGGTCGCCAAGCGTCGAAGGCATGATGCGGGCCGAAGGCAGGCCGCGCCGGATGCTTCTTTCAACCGTCTCGCTCAAAGTCTCAGCGACCAGCGGCCAGGCGCGCGTGATGCGCCCGCCGACGATGACGGCCTCCGGACTAAAACCCACAATCAGATTCGAGATGCCGATGCCAAGATAATGCGCCGTTTCGAGGAGCGATTCCTCGGCCGCGCCCTCGCCGCTCATAGCGCGCTCGACCAGCTCGGAGAAATCGAGCGCAGGCTTCTGGCCCTTCTCGTTGGCTTTCATGCGGTGGCGGGAGAGCGCCGCGCGCTCCGAAGAGAAAGCCTCCCAGCAGTCGTAGTTGCCGCAGGAGCAGGCGACGGGAGCCTCTGGCCCAATAATCATGTGGCCGAACTCGCCAGCGGCGCTGTACCGCCCTTTGTAAATCTGCCCGTCGAAAACTATGCCTGTGCCGATGCCCTCGGCGACCAGGACCATCACGAAGTCGCGGACCTGACTGACCTCCGGGCGGCCGAACCAGAGCTCGGCCAGGGCGGCGGCGTTGGCATCGTTCTCGACCGTCACGTCCAGACCCGTAGCGTCAGCGATGATCTCGGCAATCTCTATGTCGCGCCACTTGAAATAGGGGACGTAGATGACGCGGCTCATCGTCGTGTCAACGAGGCCGGGCAGGCTGACGCCGACAGCTTCAATCAGGCCGCTGTACTTGCGTGCCATCTCGCGCACGCAATCGACGACGCGCGTAATCGTCTTTCGGAACTCGGGGTCGGTCGGGAATTTTTCCTGTTCGAGCACGCGCCCGGCCAGGTTGCTGGTGGCGACGATGGTCTGCGACGGAGCGATGTCAACGCCGATGGCCATCACGCCGGAGGTGCGAATTCGCAAGAGCGTGGGCCGACGCCCGCCTGTGGATTCGCCCGCGCCGATCTCTTCGATGAGACCGTCGGCCTGTAGAGCATCAACGATGGTCGAGACGGTCGAGCGCTGGAGCGCCGTCTCGCGCGCGATGTCGGCGCGCGAGATGGGCTCTCGCTCGCGCACGTAGTTGAGCACGATCTGCCGGTTGATGTCGCGGATGGTGCCCGCGCGCGCCGCCTGCGCTCGTGTCAAATCAATTCGACGCAAAATTGTTCCGCTCCGAAAACAAGGAAGTAAGGCTCAAAACAGTTCCGTTTGAGCCTGCGAATGCGAGGCCGTGGAATCATACACCTTTTTGTTCCGGCGCGAGGAGAATGTTGCAGAGAAGAAGAATTAACAGGGATGGGCAGGATAGACAGGATAAAGACAAAACAAGACAAGATTACTAATTCAGATTCTTATCCTGTTCATCCTGTCCATCCCTGTTAATTCCCTCTTGCGCTACAGCCTCAAGCCTCTACTTCCCGGTAACGCCTTTGCCCTGTGTGATGGTCAGGACGCGGTCCACGCCCGGCACGCTCAAAGTCTCTTTCGTCCCGTCGGGCCAGATCACTTCCAGCTTATCAACGCCGGCAGCCGTGCCGAGTCCGAAGTGCAAACGCTGGTCGTTCTGCGAGGCATAGCCAGCGCCGCTGACTACGTCCTGGCGCTGGCGCACTTTGCCCGCAGTCAGGTAAACGATCGCGCCAGTGGCATCCTTCGGACTCTTCTTCGCAGGGTCGCCGACGAGGCGAAGCGACAACCAGTGCCCCGCCTGGCGTGTGACGTTTCGGAGCACGGTCGGCTGCGTGTCTATGTTGTTGATGACGGCGTCGAGTCGGCCGTCGCCGTCCAGATCGCCAACGGCCATCCCGCGCCCTGGGATGGCGACGGCGAGGCCGCTTCCAGGCGCTGCGCCCACGCGGCTGAACCTGCCCGTACCCAGGTTGCGAAACAATAAAGGTTGCTGCGCGAAGCTGGTCCCCCACTGATGATTGTCCACGGCCGGATAGACGTGGCCGTTGGCGACCAGCACATCCTTCCAGCCGTCGTTGTCGAAATCGATGAAACTTGTGCCCCAGCCTAGAAAAGGGATCGTCGTTTCGCCGTGCCCGGCCTGGAAAGTGACATCCGTCCAGGCTCCTCCGCCGTCGTTGTGATAGAGCGTGTTGGAATCGTCCGAAAAGTTCGTGACGTAGAAGTCAACGCGGCCGTCGTTATCGTAATCGCCGACGCCTAGGCCCATCCCTGCCTGCTCGCGCCCGTTCTCGTTCAAGGCCACGCCCGCTGGGTAGCCAACCTCCTCGAACGTCCCGTCACCTTTATTAATGTAGAGGAGCTTCGGCGTCGAATCATTGACCACGATGAGGTCCAGCAGGTCGTCGTCGTCCGCGTGAACGAAGGCCGAGGAGAAGCCGTAGAATCTGCCTGGGTCGTCAACGCCCGCCCTCTTGCTGACGTCTTCGAAAGTCCCGTCCGCCTTCTGCCTGTAGAGCGTGTCGCCATCGCCTTTGAGCCCGCGCGGCCCGCACATGACGGGAGTGCCGCGAAACTGACAGAAGTTTTGGCCCAGGCCACCTGGCTTGCCAGCCTCGCTGGGGTTGGGCGGCAGGTTGTTTAAATCCAATTCCAGGTAGCCAGGGACGAAGATGTCCAGCCGCCCGTCCCTGTCGTAGTCGCCGAAGGTCGCGCCTGTGCTCCAGCCCTTTCGCGCAACTCCCAGCTTCTCCGCCACGTCGGTGAACGTGCCGTCGCCGTTGTTGTGATAGAGGCGCGAGACGCCGTAGTTGCCGACGTACATATCAGGTCGCCCGTCCGAGTCGTAATCGCCGACGGCGACGCCGAACCCCCAGCGCTCGTTAGCGACGCCCGCCTTCATTGTCACGTTCTCGAACTGCCAGTTGCCCTTGTTGCGAAAGAGCGCGGCGCGCGGAGGCCGCTCTTTGCCCTGCATCGCACTGATGGTCGAGCCGTTGAGGAGGTAAATGTCCGGGCGGCCATCATTGTCGTAGTCGAAGATGGCGACGCCGCCCGAGGGCGTTTCGACGATGTAGTCCTTGGCCGTGCTGCCCGAGCGGTGAGTGAAAGATTTGAGAGCGGTCTGCGCCGTCACGTCCTCGAAGACGACCGGGGCCGTCGCGTCGAAGATGCCGACCGTGCGCCGCGAGGTGTAAGTGACGGCCGCACCCGTAGAGACGCCGCCCATTCCCTGCTGCTGCGTCGTCGGCTGCGCGGGTTGCGGTCGCTGCTCTGTTTGCGCGGCCGCGTTAAGCAGTGGCGCGCACATGACGATGCAAGCAATGAGCGCAGAGATTATTCGAACAGTCAGACTGCTTCCAGGCATGGGTTTCTTAATCTTGATGACCGAAATTCAAGTTTCTATTCTTTGGCCGCGTCGCTCTCGTTGATCGTCAGGTAGCGATCTATAGAGACGCTCATGATACGTTGCGTGCGCCCGCTGGGCCAGACGACCTCGATTGATTTCACGCCGGTCGCCGCGCCTAGACCGAAGACGGTGCGCGGGTCGTTGGATGAGAGATAGCTGCCAGCGGTCGTTACTTCCTGGACGAATTTGCGCCCGCCCGCGTCCGTCACGGTAATGTGCGCGCCTAATCCCTGGCGGTTCGACTTTGAGCCGACGAGCCGTAAGCCCAGCCAGTGGTTTCGCGTGCCCTCGTTCCGCAAGATTACGGGTGCGCCTTCAATCACGCCGATCACTATGTCCGTGTCGCCGTCGTTGTCCAGGTCGCCGAAGGCCGCTCCGCGCGCGGCGATGGGTTTCAGGAACGGCTCGCCGGCCGTCGCCGAGATGCTGACGAATCCCTTGCCCGTGTTCCTCATCAGCAGCGGCGTCTGTTTGTACTTCAGATAGGCGGAGGTTTTCTCAATCGTGTCCAGCACGTGTCCCTGCGCGACGAAGATGTCGGCGAGACCGTCGTTATCCGCGTCCAGGAATTTCGTGCCCCAGCCGGAATAGAGGAGTGTGATCTGGCCCACGCCCGTCGTGTTGGTCGTATAGGTGAACGAGTTGTCGCCGTTGTTGCGGTAGAGCGGATAGGTCTCGTTCGAGAGCGCTGTGATGAAGATGTCCGCCAATCCGTCCCCGTCGTAGTCGCGCGCGTCCACGCCCATCCCCGCGAACGTCTTTCCGTTCTCGTCGTACCCGACCCCGGCCATCAGCGCCAAATCTTCAAACGTCCCGTCACCGCGGTTGCGGTAAAGCTGCTGGCGCACGCTGTCATTGGCGACGAGGATGTCCGTCCACCCGTCCAGGTCGAAATCGGCGAAGGCAACGCCTAAACCTTTGCCATCCGGGTCCGCGATCTTTGAAGACGCAGACACATCTTCAAACGTCCCGTCCGCCTTCTGATGAAAGAGCAGGTTCGACGCACCCTTGAAATTGTCCGGGTGGCAGTAGGCGCGATAACCCGCCTTCATCTCGCCGCAATAGAGTGACCCCTTCTCGAAATCCCAGTCGGCGTAGCGCGCAACCAGAAGGTCCAGGCGTCCGTCGCGGTCGTAATCAATCCAACCCGCGCTCGTGCTCCACCCGCCGCCCTCTACGCGCGCACGCCTGGTCACATCCTCGAACGTCCCGTCGCCCTTGTTCCGGTAGAGAATGTTTGCGCCGTAGGCAGTCACGTAAAGGTCCACGAAGCCGTCCGAGTCGTAGTCGCCCGCCGCCACGCCCATCGAATAGCCTGCGCCTTTGACGCCCGCCCTCTCCGTCACGTCCTCGAACGTACCGTCAGCCTTCTGGTGGTAGAGCCGATTCCAGAATCGCGGGTCGCGTTTGTCCGGCATCGCGCCCTTCGGCATAGGGTCGTCCAGCCGCGCGCCGTTCGTGAAGTAAAGGTCCAGGCGGCCGTCCGAGTCGTAATCCAGCACACACACGCCGCCGCCCATCGATTCCAGAAGATATTTTTGCGAAGTGGGCGAGGCCGATTGCTTGAAGTCGATTCTGCTTTGCGCGGTGATGTCCGTGAAAGTGACCGGCGAGGGAGCCTGCGGCCCCGGCGGCGGGAGTTTCTTGAGAGTGTCGCCCCCATTGTAGGAACGCCCCGTCCGCTGCGGCGACGGCTCGGGCGCGGGCTTTTGTTGAGCCGAAACTGTAGGGGAAATTCCCAGGAGCAGCAACGAGAACGCTGCCGCCCGAACGAGGCGAAGGCGGGCCATGACGGATTGACGAAAAAACCTCATTGAAGAAAACTGACGGCGACTACCTGTAAAGCGCAGGCCCCCTGGCGCGCAAAAAAGCGTAGCCTCCCACCCACAGGGCACAGTAAAACATGGTCGCAAACAGGAGGAAGCCCACCCCTGCGCGCAGGCCGTAGACAGAGGCCAGACAAAAAACGCTCACGGCACCGCTGAGCGCGCCAAAGCCAGCCCCTTGCAGCGCGGCCGTCCAGCGCCTTTTCCCCTTGGCCATCTGCGGAATGAACATGCCGAGCGCCGCCCCCAAGGGAATCCCCAGCCAGAGGCTGTAAAGCAGAAGGTAGAACGGGAAGAACGAGAAGATGGCCAGGAAACCGCGCGGCCCCTCCAGCAGGGTGAACAAAAATATCGGGTACAGGTAGGCCGCGAGCAGTGCGAGCCCGATTCCCACCAGCGCGTTTTTGATGATCGTGCTTTTCATCTTTGATGCTCCTTCACTTATCTTCGGGACGCTCCGTCACAAGCCTCTTTGCCTCGTCAATCAACTGATTGTTCCGCTCGTAGGAGATGGCATCAATTTCGCCGCTCTCCTCCATGAGTTTCGGCGGATAGATGTGCCGTCCGTAAACGGGATAGGCTTCGGTCCGCAGGTGCGCGAGCATGTGGTGGCCGCGCCTGGTCGCGCGCTCGTGCCTGAGAGCTGAGATGTCCAGGGGCGCAACGACGATTCTCTCGCCCGGACCGGGGCTGGCCTCCGCGAGTATGCGCCCGTCGAAGTCAATCACCTGGCTCCCGCCCGGCCAGGAATACGGCGGGTAATGTTTCAGGCTCGCGCCCTGGTTGGCGGCGACGACGTAAGCCGTGTTCTCCAGCGCACGACAGCGATTGACGACGGTCCACCAGTCCATAGGCTTTGTCGAGCCCCAAGGGTCCATGTAGGCGGAGACCCTGACTAAAACCTCCGCGCCGTTTGCGACCAACTGGCGCATAGCCTCCGGGAAGAGCCAGTCGTAACAGATGGCACAGCCGATGCGCCCGATTTCCGTCTCGGCTACGGGAAAGAGCGGCTCGTCGTAGCCTTCCAGGTCGTGCGGACTCGTGTGGACTTCGTATGGAATCCAGGTGTTGACCTTACGATATTTGTACAATATCCCGCCAGGGCCAATCAGGCAGGTGGTGTTGAAGACCAGCCCCGGCCACTTCGCGTCCACTTCGAGCATCGTGCCGCTCTGGATGTAGATGCCGTGCTCGCGCGCCTTCTGTTCGAGCCGCTCTGTGTGCTCGTTCGGGATTCGCACCGCGAGTTTTTCAATCAACTCGGCCGCGGTCGGGAAGACCGGCGCGGCGTGCGCGAATTCAGGGAAGACGACCAGGCGCACCGGCAGGAAAGGTGCTGCGCCCGCCACGGCCGAATCTATCATCTGGCAGATGCGGTCCGTGTTGGCGCGCATGCCCTTGCGCTCGACAGGGTTTGGCAAATCCGTCTGGCAGGCAGCGACTGAATACCTGATTAACTCCATAATTCACTCACACGTTGAAAGCTATAGATATACGCTGAGGCACGCCGGTAGTTCGTTATTCCTCTCTGCGCCCCTTTGCGTTCATCAGCGATTTATTAATCTCATTGACAAGCGTCGTCTCGATTAATGGCACAGGCGCGGCGACGATGCGCGTGTTGTAGCGCTCGATGCAGGCGCGGCGCTCGGCCGTCATCGGGTAGACCTCCGGCGCGCGATACGGATAGCGCTTCATGCCGTGAAAGGGGAGCGGCAGAACCTCGTCCGGGCTGGCCGAATTGATGTCCATCTCCTTGCTGTAGCCGTCGGAGTAGAGCAGGAACGTGCGCGTCCAGCCCTCCGGCAGCTTCGGCAGAGAGCGCGCATCGAACGACAGGCTCAGCTCGTCGCCCGTGCGCGAGATGACGAAGATGTCGTCCGTCTTTAATAAGAGCCCGCGCACGTCGCCCTCGCGCGTGTAGCGTCCGGGGAACGCCTTCCAGGGCGACGAGGAAGAGACCTGTTCGTAATCGTAACCGAAGGGCTCGCGCCCGTCCGGCGTCACCTCGCGCGAGTAGCCGCGCCAGCGCAAAGTGGCGGACACGGGGTCGAGCCTCGTCATCTGAACTGGCCCACCGGAGCTTGAGGTGTCAACCAGAATCTGGTCCCAGTAGACGCGCAGGCTGGTAATGATTCGCACCTCGCGGCTCGCGCTCAAAAACTTTCCGGTCAAATCAACCGTCACCGTCTGCGGTCGCCCGACCGGGATACCTATATCTTCGATGACCGTGCGCCAGCGCCCGCGCGCGTCCTTGACCTGCAAGGCGGGCAGCTTCGTCTGAAGCCCTGAGTGCGAGGCCGCGACGTTATCGCTCGAAAAGGCGTAGTCAGTCCAACCCGTCAGGAGCAGCAACGTGCGCCCGCGCGTGCCCTTCCCTTCCGAGAGCTTCATCGTCAGGCCGTGTTCGCCAGCGTAGCCGCGTATACGCTCCAGCGGGAAATCGTCCGGGTAGCGCCGGTCCATTCGAGCTATGCGTGAGAGCACGTCGTGCCCGTGGTCATCAGTGGCGGAGAGCGGCGGGCGCGCCCCTCTCGTCGTGTAGAGTTGGAAGGGGCGCGGGGGCGTCGTCATGCCCTCGTTCGGGTAAACTTCTGTGCCAGCGGGATGCGCGACCGCGATAAGTTGCAGGCGGTCAACATAGAGGACTTCTTCCAGCTCGTTGGTGACGCGAAGCTCAAATCGGCCGTCGCGTTCCTTCAACTGGTCATTGCGGATGCGGACGTACTCGTCGGGGTCCGGCGTGTTGTAGTGGCCGGGGGCCTCCCAGTAGCCCATCTCGCCGCCGCCCATGAAGTCTGTCACGAACTCGAAGCGTTCGCCGTTCCAGGTGTAGAGGTACGGACAGGAGGAGGGTTTGCGGTCAAGCTCCGTCACGGGCAGCGTCGAAGTCATACGCTTCGGGTCGGCGGGACGCGCCGCGACTTCCGTTTCTGCCTGAACGATTCCGGCGGGCCAGAGCACGCGCACGGCGTCCGCCCCGCTTCGCTTTCCCAGGCCGAAGATTAAGTCTGACGGCGCGGGCGCTGGGCTGGCCGAATAGGTCTCCAGCTTCTGCACTAGGCTTGCGGCGCGCGCCTCCACCTTGGCCCCGACCGCGCTCCGGTTGCTGACCTTACCCAACAGGTTGACTCGCAGGCTGCGGTTGAGATTCCCGCCGTCGTTGCGAGCGATTCTCAACTCTCCGGTGCTGGAGCGCAGCACCAGGTCCGTGTCGCCGTCCCCGTCCAAATCGCCGGAGGCCAGCGTGCGTCCCGCGCTATTAATCTTCGCGGCCGAGGTCAGCTCGCGCGCCACCGCACGATCCGACACGTCCGCCCATTCTGTGCCAAGATTACGCAGCACGCGCAAGCCCTCACCCGTCAGCATCACGCAATCGAGCAGGCCGTCGTTGTCGTAATCCAGAAATTGTGCGGCGCTGGTGCCCTTCGTGGAGGCGGGTGCTCCAGCGGTCTTGAATTTTCCCTGACCGTCGCTGAGGGCGAACAGCCCGGCGGCGTCCGCACCGCCGAAGAAGAAGTCCGTGAAGCCGTCTTTGTTAAGGTCGCCCGCAGCGGCGGAAGTTCCGTGTCCCTGCGCGTCCAGACCGACTTCCTTTGCGACGTCGCGGAAGCTGCCGTCGCGCTGGTTGCTGAAAAGGTTGGACGGCGCGCCGTAGTTGACGACCAGCAGGTCTATGTCGCGGCGGTTGTCATAGTCTGTGGGAACAACCGTCATCGCGTGATTCGGCGATTCGCCCACTTTCGCTGCGACCGTCACGTCGGTGAACTTCCCCGTGCCGTCGTTACGAAGCAGCACGTTGGGCGCTCCGGCGAAATCTTCCGGAAGGTTAATCGGATCGGGCGAGAGTTTCCCCTTCGACAGGTCTGCGAAACCGGCTATGAAGATGTCCAGGTCCCCGTCATGGTCCGCGTCAACGAACGCCGTGGAAATTGAAAGATACTTGTATGGGGAAATCCCCGAGGCCGCAGTCACGTCAGAAAACTTTCCGCCGCCGTCGTTGTGATAGAGCGTGCTCGCGCCGCCGGACGAGATGAAAAGGTCCGGCCGCCCGTCGTTATCATAGTCGCCCGCGATTGCGCCGCCGCCCATGCCTGCCGGCCTGCCCTTTAAAGCACCGGCACCCTCAGTCACGTCCGAGAACTTCCCGCCGTCGTTTCGATAGAGATGCATGCCGGTGGGATCGGCGGAGAGAAGGTCCAGGTCGCCGTCCACGTCAAAGTCAAAGAGCGTCGCGCTCGCGCCGTAAAAGACGGGAATAGTGCTCCATCGCCCCTCATCTTTTTTTACAGCCGCAGCCCCTGGCAACATGCTTTCGGTTGCGTCCGTGAATTTCACTTCGGGCACGGCGCGCTCGATCAACTCGGATTCGGCTCCGGTCGAGGCGATGGCCTCAGCGTAGCGCCCCTGCTCCAGGTAGTTTTGGCCGATGGTTGTTCCGGCCCCGCTCTGGCGAAGCTGCTGGAAGCGCTGAATCATCTGCTGCCCCTCGGCCCGCTCGTTGTTGCGCGTCAGCGCCAGGCCCAGGTTGTAAAGGGCAGTCATGTTGTAGGGCTCGACGCTGATAGCCGTGCGGAAGGCAGCGATGGCTTCCGCGTACCTTTTCTGCTGCACGTAGAGCTGGCCGAGGTTGACGTTGGCGCCCGTGTCGCGCGGGTCAATCTTGAGGACGCGCTGGAAGGCGGCGACGGCCTCGTCCGCGCGATTCTGCGCCTTGGCGATGAGGCCCAGGATGTAGTGCGGTTGCGGGGCGGCAGGGTTCGCGGCGGCGGCTTTTTCGGCCTCGCGCTGCGCGCCCGTTAAATCCGGAACATTGAAGAGCGCGATGCTCAGGTTGATGCGCGCCAGTTGAAGCCTCGGGTCAAGTTGCAGGGCGCGCGTGAAACTCTCAGCGCCCTCCTTGTACTTGTATTGTTCGAGAAGAGCGACGCCTAGGTTGTTCGCACGGTACGCGTCCTCGCGCGCGTCCAACGGCGTGGCCGGAGCAGTCGTCGGCTTGGTTTGAGTGCTTCCGGTGAGCGTGGCGAGCAGAGTTATGACAAGGATGAGAGAAGGGATGGAGAAACGCTTGAAGGTCTTCATCTGTGACTTGCGTGATTCGTGTCCGAGAAAGCCCCGAAGGGGCGACATATAATAGCCTGGGGCATCGCCCCAGGAATCAGCACGTAATTCCCCGTTCAGCCCCAACGGGGCGCAATACATATTCCGCCCTTTCAGGGCTTATCAACAATGGGCGACATGTTACCTGGGGCGATGCCCCAGGCTTTCATATCTCGCCCCTTCGGGACTCTCGGAGACTGACCTCGGATTACATCATTAAAATTAACGTTGCTTCTCTCCGGTCTTCGACGGCTTGGAGTCAACGGCTTTCGCGCCCGGCACTGGGAAGCCGCGTTTTCGCATCAGCGCATCTATCCTGGCGTCTCGTCCGCGGAACGAACGGTAGCCCTCGGCCGGGTCAACCGTGTTTCCGACTGAGAAGATGTACCGGCGCAGCCGCTCTGCGACCTGACGGTCGTAGGGACCTTTGGCTTCGACAAAAGCTTCGAAGGCGTCCGCCGTCAGCACGTCCGACCAGAGGTAGCTGTAGTAGCCAGCCGAGTAAGAGTCGCCCGCGAACACGTGCGTGAACTGCGGCGTGCGATGTCGCATCACTATCTCGTTTGGCATCCCCAGCTCGGCGAGCGCCTCTCGCTCGAAAGCGTCCGCATCGATCTTGCGCGCGCCTGCCAGGTGCAGCTTCATGTCCACGAGCGCGCCCGCCAGATACTCCGTCGTGGCAAAACCTTCGTTGAAGGTCGAGGCGCGCTTGATGCGGTCAACGAGCGCCTGCGGGATGGGCTTGCCCGTCTGGTAATGAACGGCGAAGCGCTGTAGAACCTCCGGCGTCGAGAGCCAGTGCTCCATCAACTGCGAGGGGAACTCCACGTAGTCGCGCGCGACGGCCGTCCCGGCCAGCGTCGGGTAGGTGACGTTCGAGTTGAGCCCGTGCAGGGCGTGGCCGAATTCATGGAAGAGCGTCTCGGCGTCGTCCCAGGAGACGAGCACGGGCTCGCCCGGCTTGCCCTTCACGAAGTTCGCGTTGTTGGAGACAATCGTCGTGACCGCGCCGTCCATGCGCTCCTGCGAGCGGTAGGCATTCATCCAAGCCCCTGAGCGCTTGCCGTCGCGCGCGTAGGGGTCGAAATACCATACGCCGACGTGCCGCTTCGTGGCGCGGTCCGTCACCTCCCAGACACGCACGTCCGGGTGATAGACGGGAACGTTCGTCAGCGGAGTGAACTGGAAGCCGAACAATTCGCCTGCGGCCCAGAACATGCCCTCGCGCAGTTTTTCCAGTTGCAGGTACTGCTTGACCTCCGTCTGATCCAGGTCATAGCGGGCCTTGCGCACCTTCTCCGCATAGTAACGATAATCCCACGGCTCAATCTTGATCTTCGCTCCCTCTTTGTCTGCGAGCGCCTGCATGTCCGCGACCTCTTCGCGCACGCGCGCGACAGCGGGTTTCCAGACGGCCTCCATCAACTCCATCGCACGCTCGGGCGTTTTCGCCATGGTGTTTTCGAGCCGCCAGTGCGCGTGCGTCTTGTAGCCCAAAAGCCCGGCGCGCTCCGCTCGCAGTTGCAGAATCTCAGTGATGATCGCGTTGTTGTCATGCTCCCCGCCGTTGTCTCCGCGATTGATGAACATGCGCCAGGCTTTCTCGCGCAGGTCGCGGCGGTCCGAATAGGTCAGGAAGGGGTCAATGGACGAGCGTGTGTTGGTGATGACCCACGAGCCCGGCACCTTCTTGGAAGCGGCGGCGGCAGCCGCGGCGTCACGCACGGACTGCGGAAGTCCGGCCAGCTCCTCTTCAGTCTTGATTACCAGGAATTGCTCCGTCTCGTCCGCGAGCACGTTCTGGCTAAAGCGTGCGTAGAGACCGGCCAGCTTCTGGTTGATTTCGGAGAGGCGCGATTTGGCCTTGGCGTCCAGACGCGCGCCCGCGCGAACGAAGTTGGTGTAATAGAGCCAGGCCAGACGCTGCTGCTCCTTGGTTAGCTTCGCCTTGTCGGGGGAGTTGTAGACCGCTTCGACGCGCCGGAAGAGGGCCTCGTTCTGCGTAATCTTGTCGTTGAAGGCGGCCATTCGCGGGGCCATTTCGAGCTGCACGGCCTGAAACTCCGGGCTGCTCATGGTCGAGCCCCAGACGCCGTAGACGGTCTGCACGCGGTCGAGCGTGCGCCCGGCGCGCTCCAGCTCCGCAATCGTGTTGTCGAAAGTGGGCGGCGCGGTGTTAGTCGCGATGCGCTCGATCTCCGAGAGGTTCTCGCTCATGGCCGCTTCGAGCGCGGGCTTGAAGTCCGCCACCTTGACGCGGTCAAACGGCGGGAGGCCGCTATATGGCCCAGTCCACTTCGAGAGCAGCGGGTTCGGGTCGGCGTGGGCTGAAGTTGCGGCAGGCGGAGTGGCCGACCCCTTCGTGTTCTCCTGACCGTTCATAGTCGTTATCTGAGCAAAGATAGCGCAGCCTGCAAGAGCGGCTGCAATGAGCGGCCTCGGGCCGCGCCTGTTGACGTCGCGCATGGGTCTTAATCTCCCTCGGGCGTTAAAGCATCAACGCGACGGCGCTTTGATGCCGAAAGTGCAAACAAGCGAATGAAGTTTGACGGTCAGGTTATCAGACTTTGGACTCCAGACTCAAAGTTTGAGAATCCCTGGTGTCATGCTCCAGCCCCAACACGGTCAGGATGCGGTGCACGGCTTCGACCACTTCCGGGTGCGTCGGGTCGCGCGGTCGCTCCAATGCCAGCTCCAGCTCGCAGCGAATTCGCGCCGGGCGCTCGGAAAGGACTACGACGCGGTCGGCCAACTGCGCTGCCTCTTCTATGTCGTGCGTCACCAGGACGACCGTGCGCGGTCGCTCCCGCAGGAGGCGGGCCAGCTCGCGCCTGAGCCGCAGCCTCTTCAAATAATCCAGGGCCGAAAACGGCTCGTCGAGCAGCAGGGTGTCCGAATCGCCGACGAGCGCGCGGGCCAACTCCACGCGCTGACGCATCCCGCCTGAGAGTTGATGCGGGTAGGAATCCTCAAAGCCCTCCAGGCCGATCAGCGCGAGCATCTCTCTCAACTCACGCTCGCGTGCCGTCTCGTCCGCGACGTGACGCAATCCCATCCCTATGTTTTCCGCGACGGTTCGCCAGGGGAAGAGCCCGTCCTGCTGATAGACCATGCGCACGCGCCCGGTGCTGGTCACACGCCCGCTCGTCGGCCTGTCGAAACCGGCCAGTAGATTGAGCAGCGTAGTCTTGCCGCAACCCGAAGGCCCGACCACCGCGACGAACTCCCCTTCCCGTATGTCTAGCGAGAAATCGCGCAGGACTTCCACTTCGCCGAACGAGCGCGAGATGGCTTCGACAATGAGCCGCTTATCTTTCATAACCCCAACGTATGCTCGGCAGCCTGGTCAACTGTAGCAGCAGGCGGTCAATCACTACGCCGATTACTCCTATGACGATCATGTTGACGACCAGCAAGTCCACGCGCAGGCCGTTGCGCGAATCCCAGATGGCGAATCCCAGCCCGTCCTGCCCGGCAATCATCTCGGCGGCGACGACGACGACCCAGGCGAGTCCCGCCGTGATGCGCAGCGCCGTGATGACCTGCGGCACAATCGCCGGCAGCGTCACCTGCGTCAAAAGCTCCGCGCCGCGATAGCCGTAGTTCTCCGCGACGCGAAAGTAGACAGAGGGGATGCCGGCCACGGCCGCAATCGTCGCCAGCGCCATAGGGAAGAAGGAGGCCATGAAGATGAGAAAGATAGCCGGCTTGTCGCCAATGCCGAACCAGAGTATGGCGAACGGAATCCACGCCAGCGGCGAGAGATTGCGGAAGAAGTTGATGGTCGGCAACAACGCTGTCCGCGCGCGGACGCGATGGCCCAGCACCAAACCGAACGGAATCCCTAAGGCCACGGCCAGGGCGAACCCCGCCGTGACGCGGAAGATGGAAGCCACAAGGTCGTCGAAGAGCCGCCCGGCTTTGAACTCCTCTGCGAAGCCGCGGGCGACGGCCTGCGGGGACGGAAACGCGGAATCCGGATAGATGTGAAGCGCCGAGAGCGCGGCCCACAAAGCTATCAGCAGGATTAGGACGATGACCGGAAGCAGGCGGCGGGTCTTCGCGGGTAGTTTCTCTTCCTTCATTTGAAGCTAAAACGCTGCCGGAATTTAAACTTGAGATTTCGGAATCCGGACGTTCCAGGAAACGGACGAGCCCTGACTTAATCTTTGCCTCGTTATGTTATAACATCAGCCCGTTAAGTACGAAGCGAGGTCGCGCTGCGCGTTTCATCACTCGCACGCAAAGCACTCTTTATCCCCTTTCCCGAAAGTAACGTCTGCACATGCACGCTGGTTCCGCTCCCCGTCGAAATCCAAGCCTTTTCTTTCTGCTCCTCCCGCTGCTGGCCTTAGTCTTCGCCGGATGTAAGAGCGCGCCGCGACTGCCCACGAAATCTTCCGCCGATTACGACGCCACTGTGCGAGCCTTTTACGTGGGGTTGGCCGCGCTGCAAGTCGGGGACGACGTGCGCGCCGAAAGCGAATTGAAGAAGGCCGCGGAGCTTGCGCCGGACGAGCCCGCGTCCTGGGCCAACCTAGGACTGCTCAGCCTGCGCCAGCGCAACCTGGACGCGGCGGCCGAAAGATTGGAGAAGGCACGCACGCTCGCCCCCGACAACTCCAAGATTCATGTGCTGCTCGCGATTCTGGAGAGCAACCGCGGGCGGCTTAACGAGGCCGCTACGAACCTGCGCAAAGCCATCGAGCTTGATCCGAAGAATCTGAAAGCGCTCTACATGCTCGCGGAGGAGACGGAGCGGCAGGGCGATGACGCGAGCGCTACGGAAGCCCAAAGGCTGCTGACCAGGATTCTCGAAGCGCAGGGCGATAACCTGGCCGTCCAGCTCGAAGTGACGCGCCTCGCGGCCAAGCGCAGTGACGCCGAAACTTTAAAGAATATGGTTACGCGCCTGGGCGAGCGCTCGGCTTCATGGCCCGCGGAGGTTCAGCAGCAGTTCAAGACTTTGCAGGGGACGGCCAGCGGCGGGGACACGCGCGCCGCCGCCACGCGCGTCGCCTTCCTGCGCAACGTCCTGGTGCGCGTGCCCGAATACAGGGCCAGTCTCAGCGCCGTCAAGATGCAGCCGGGCGAGGACGCGGAGCCATTCACGCAGTTTCTTCGTCTCGAAAATCCGCCCGTCACGCCCGCGCCTCCCGACGATGCCCTGACCTTCAACGCGGAATCGATTCCGGAATTTCAATCGGACAAGTGGGATTGGGTGGGCGCAGTCTACTTGAGCACTGAGGGCGCTCCGACAATTGTGGTCGCTAACGGCCGCGAAGTTCGGACTGCCTCCGGCGCTCGGCTTCCCTTTCCCGGCGGCCCGCAAGCCACTCCCCCGACGACTCACGGAATCCTCGCCGTCGATTTCAACTACGACTTCAAGACGGACCTAGTCTTCGCGGGCGCAGGCGGCATCCGTTTCTACAAGCAGGAGAGCCCTGATTCTTTCACGGACGTGACCGCCCAAACCAAACTGCCAGCCAAAACTTCCGGCTCTGTCATGCTGGACGTGTGGGCGGCGGACATAGAGGCCGACGGCGACCTGGACCTTGTGGCCTCAGCGTTAGAAGGCGTCACCACGGAATTGAGAAACAACGGGGATGGCACTTTCAGCGCGACGCCCGCCTTCGAGGGATCAAGCAACTTGCGCGATTTCCTCTGGGCCGATTTGGATGCGGACGGCGACGCCGACGCTGCGCTGCTC
>DATEMM010000202.1:0-6934 GCA_035275605.1 Pyrinomonadaceae bacterium | reverse complement strand
CTACTGGCCCGGCCCGCTACCCGGCCCTGCTCTTCGCAGGCGCGGCGATGATGCTGGTCGGCTTCGGCTTCAAGGTCGCCACCGCGCCTTTTCACATCTGGACGCCGGACGTGTACGAGGGCGCGCCGACTCCCGTCACGGCCTTCATGGCCGCCGGGCCAAAAGCCGCGGGCTTCGCCTCTTTCCTGCGCGTCTTCATCTTCGGCTTCCCGTTCGTCGCGGCGACGGGCTCCTCCATCAACTCCGCCTGGGTGGGCGCGCTCGCTGTTATGGCCATCATCACCATGACGGTCGGCAACGTCGTGGCCATCGTCCAGAACAACGTCAAGCGGATGCTCGCCTACTCTTCAATAGCCCACGCGGGCTACGCTCTGGTCGGGTTCGTCGCGGCTGGCACAGCGACGGGGGCCGAGCGCGACAACGCCGTGGCAGCGGTCGCCTTCTACATGTTGACTTATGCCGTGATGAATTTGGGCGCGTTCGCCGTCGTCACGCTGATTGCGCGCTCGAACGACCGGCGCACGGAGGTCGAGGATTACAACGGGATAGGATTTCGCGCGCCCGCCCTGGCCTTCACCCTCTCGCTCTTTCTCCTGAGTCTGCTCGGGCTTCCGCTGACGGCCGGCTTCATGGGCAAGGTCATGGTCTTTCGCGCGGCCCTGGACAAAGGCTTCTATGCGCTGGTCGTAATCGCCGTCTTAAATACGGCCGTCTCCGCCTACTACTACCTGCGCCTTATCATCGTGATGTTTTTCCGCGAGCGGACAGTCGAGTGGCAAGCCCCGCGCGTGCCCGCGAGCGTCGCGCTGGCCATCATCATCACGGTCGCGGGCGTCTTCTACCTGGGACTGTTCCCCGACAAAGTGATTGACGCGTTCCAGAGAAAGCCTGCGGCTCCGGCGTCCGTGCAGGCCGCCCGCTGACCTTTTCGCGCCAAGAGATGACTGGTTGCTGCCATGACGAAGACCGGCGAGGGAATGGCTTTAGACTCGACGCCGAAGGCCGCACAAGCGCGCCCGGCCTCTCTCGCGCAGGCCGCCGCCGAGGTTCGTGAGCAACTGGGCGAGATGTGGCTCCCAGCAATCTACCGCGAGCGCATTCTCAAGATGCGGACGCGCTCGCACGAGCTACACGCTGCGGCCAGGAGGTCTGGCGTAGAGATACAGCACACGCTGCTCGGGGTGGAGCTGAAGACGGGGCGGCACCGGATGCTGTGCCCGGACTTAGCGACGGCCCGCTACCTGGCGGTCTTTGCGCGCGCGGGCTGCTCACGGGTGGCCGTGCCTTACGACATCAGCCGCATCTCGGCCCTCGCGGATGAACTCGAATCCGCGTGGCATCGCATGCTATTATTGGTCGAGCACGTGGCCGGGGGGCACGCGCCAGGTTTTCGTTCCCGGCTCCGCGCTGCATTAATCACAGAGGTTCGGCGGGAAATAGAAGAGGCAGGCGCGGGCACACTGATCCCGCAGTTTAATCAGAACACCAGGCAGCGGCCCAAGACTTAAAGCCGCGCATACTTTAGGGGGGCGTAAGACAACTTTTGAACATCGCGGAAGAGATATTGATTGACGAAAACATTCCAGTAGACAAGCCGGAACCCCTCCCATTCCCTTTCAACCAACGAGCATTCTGCCGCTACGAGCCCATCGAAAAGCGCATAGAGGAAGCGCGCGTGCTGGTCGTGGACGATCTCCTGCGCGACGAGGGCGACCTTTCGGAGTTGGCGGTCAGGGAGTGGGGCCGCAGCGCCCGGTCGAACCTTCAGCGCGAGCGTGAGATCGCCGGGCTGGCGCTTGACAACATTCTCAACAACATCTCGCGCCTCGTCCGTCGATACGAGACGCGCGTCGTGCACTTTTCCGAATTGGCGGAGGCCGAGCGCGATTTTGGCCCGGACGCGATTGTCCTGAGCGGGACCCTGCGCGACTTCGACTACTACAACCCGGCCCACCTGGAAACGTTCGGCGAGTTCATACGCTCGACGCCGACGCCTGTGCTGGGAATCTGCGGCGGGCACCAACTTGTCGGAATGAGTTTCGGGGCGCGCGTCGTTACGCTCGATAACATGGAGCAGCACGAGCGCCGCGAGGGGCGGCCCTTCGAATACCAGTACCGATTCATACGCATCACGGACCCGGACGACCCGATTTTCGAAGGGATTCACAACGAGGAGTCAGGCGTCTGGCAGGACTACACGACAGAGGGGCGCATCCTGCGCGTCTGGCAGAACCACGGCCTGCAACTCGACCGCATTCCCGAAGGCTTCAAGCTTCTGGCCACGGCCTACCTGTGCCGCAACCAGATGATGGTCAAGCGTGGCGGCGATCAGCTCATCTACACCGTCCAGTTCCACCTCGAAAAATCCTTCGAGGACTGGGACAAGCGCCGCGCCACGCGCTGGGCGCACCCCATCGAATCCCGAGACGGGCGCATCATCTTCGAGAACTTTCTGAGAGAATCATTGAAAGCGCGTAAATAGTAAATGGTCAATGGTAAAGAGGAGGCTTTCCTCCATCCACCATTGACCATTTACTATTGACCAGTCTTCTACTTCGAGATCGTTCCCTGCGAGGCGGGCATCAGCGGGGAGCTCAAGTCAACGTCGCGCGGGACGTTCTCCATCGTCCTTTCGATGAGCACGTCCACGACGGCGCGCAGGTCGTTGGTCTCGCGGTAGACTCTCAACTGCTCGTCGGCAGAGGTCCCGCGCTCCAGGATGGTGTGGACGTGCTCGACCTCGCGGCGCGAGCCTAGGTCGTCCACCACGTCGTCAACGAATTCGAGCAGCTCCAGGATGAGGTCGCGCACAGGCACTTCCTTCTGTTTCCCGAAATCTATCATCTTGCCGTCGAGGCCCCACCTAACCGCGCGCCACTTGTTCTCTTGCACCAGCATTCGGCGGTAGAGGCGGAAGCCCAGATTCTTTTCGATCAGCTTGTTGAGCTTGGCGACGATGGCCTGGAAGAGCGCCGCGATCGCTATGGTGTCGTCAACCCGCGTCGGGATGTCGCAGACGCGGAACTCCAGCGTCGGGAAGAACGGGTGCGGGCGCACGTCCCACCAGATTTTCTTGCCGTTATCGATGCAGCCCGTCTTGATCAGCAGGTCAACGTAGCGCTGGAACGAGCTGTAAGAATCGAAGTGGTCCGGAATGTCCGTGCGCGGGAACTGCTTGAAGACTTCCGAGCGATAGGACTTGAGCCCCGTGTTGAGTCCCATCCAGAAGGGCGAAGAGGTCGAGAGCGCGAGCACGTGCGGGAGGAAATAGCGCGCAGCGTTCATGATGTGGACGGCCCGCTCGCGGTCGGCCATCCCGACGTGAACGTGCAGGCCGAAGATCAGGAGCGAGCGGGCGACCGACTGCAACTCCTGGACGAGCACCTCGTAGCGCTCGTCGTCGAATATCTTCTGATCCTGCCAGCGCGAGATGGGATGCGTCGAGGCGGCGACGATCTCTAATCCTTTTTTGCGCGCCAGCATCGAGATGATGCCGCGCAGGCGCGAGATGTCGGCGCGCGCCTCCTGAATGTTGCGGCAGATGCCCGTCCCGACCTCGATCATGGACTGAATCATCTCCGGCTTGATCTGCTCGCCGAGCAGCATCTTGCCCTCGTCCAGAAACTCCGTGACGTGTGAGCGCAGCTCGCGCGTGTGCGGGTCAACGATCTGAAACTCTTCTTCAATACCGAGTGTGAATTGATCGAACATGGCTGCTTGGTTTCCTCCCGACCTCTCAGGCAAGGGCGCGAAATCGTCCAAAACAATCAGAATCTCAAACTCTACCGGCCGACCCTGTGGGCCGGGTCTATCAAGTACCCGAGCGACCCGCCGATGACGCGCCAGTCTGGAGTCTCGTGGCGAATCTTCTCATGCAGCAGGTGCCGCCAGGCATTCACGGGCGAGGTCCAAGGGTTATAAAGATCGAAGTGGGCTTCCCAGCCGCGGTGCCCCTCGCCTTCTGTGTAGAGAACGTGAAGCGAGGGGCGACGGCCCGTCCCACGCTCGATGAAGCCCCTGGTCGTGCCGGGGTGCTTGGCAAACCAGCTTGAGAAGTTGTCCAGCCTCCCGATGGTTGATTCCAGCGAGGGCCACGCGCTGAAGTGCATCCCGACCCCGCCCATGCCCCAGAGGTTCCCGACCCTATTCACTGTGTCCCACATCCCCAGGTCTTGAAGGCGGCGCATCAGAATCAATAGGGCCTGCTGCTTATCAACCGAGAGCGAGTCGAAGACCTCCTCGTCCCTAGTCCCACCGAAGTAGCCTTCCAACTTGCGCGCGAGGCGGAGGCGGGACGTCTCGGGAAGCTCCAGCCACTTGAGCGCACGGTCTGCTGTGGTGCCTGCCCCGTTCATGGCTTTGGCAGCTCGCGCTCCATCAGGGCGCGGTCTTGCTCCGAGAGCCCCTGGAAGCGCACGCCGACGCCGCGCCCCGGATTGCTGTACATGACTTCGGCGTTGACCACGATCTGCTGGTCTTCGCCGAGCGGGATGCGCAGCATCAGCACAGCCCCTTCGGGCAAATCGGCCTGCGTGTTCATGTAAAGGCCGCCCAGGCCGATGTCTTTCGTGCTGGCGACGCCGGTTGCGTCCGCGCCGTTAAAATAGACATCCACGATCAGGCGCGAGCGGTCGTGCAGACGGCGCTCCTCCTGCCGCGACTTCTCTTTCTCGTCGAACTCTTCAACCACGCCTCGGCCTCCTCGTCACTTCAGAAAGCTTTAAAGAGCGCCCCCATTGTACCCTCATCCGCGCTTTTCGCTGATGATAAAGGTCGGAACCATGCCGCCGCCCGAAGAGACGTTGGCTAACTCCGTGAACGAAAGCCTGGTGAAGGCCGAGCCGACCTTGCCGTAGAAGAGCAGAGGGTCCAGGTCAACCAACTGTTCGGCAAAGTCCACGGAGCCATCGTCCTTGAGCGCCGGGAAGACCTCGCGCGCCGTCGGCACGCGCTCCTGAATCAGGTAATCGCCGTCCGCGAGCGCGGCCCTTAAGCCCTCTTCCCAGGCGATTTCGTCCCCGCTCCAGCCGATATAGATGCCGTGCCCGCCGTAATCGTCGTTCGGTTTGAGCACGAGCCGGTCGCGCGTTTTTGTAATAAAGTCGAGCAGGTCAATCTGCTCGCCGTTGTAGGAAGTCTCGCCCGCGCGGACGCGGCGCGTCCAGGGGACGTGCGCGCCGATGGCCGCACGCTCCTCGTCCGTGAAGAGCCGCGCGTGGCGCTCGTCCGTGAGCACGGCGAAAAGCGCCTTCTTATGGACGAGCTTGGAGCGGAAGCTGTTGACCATGCAGATGGCCCCGGCGCGGTAGGCGTCCAGCAGGGCCGGGCTCTCTTTGATAATCGGCAGGTACTCGTTGACCAGGAGCCGCTTGTAAACGATGTCTATCTCGAAGTCACCCGTGCGCAGGCGATTGTCTTTGAACTCCAGCTCGTCCGGCGAGCAGATGACGGAGGGGTGGCCCTCTCCCTCAAAGTAATCCTTGAAAAGCTCGAACTCTTTCTGCGTCGGCCTGTCCTTGAGGTCAACGATGGCGATGCGCGGCGCGCGCTCCGGGGCGTGGCCCAGGTACTCGCGGTGAGCCCTGAGCAGAATGTCCAGCATCAACTGCCGTCCGTAGAGCTGGCGCACCTCGTACCGCTCATTGAACCGGCGCATGACGGGCAGCTCGGAGAAGATGTCGTAGGCTGCGTCGGCGTAGGCGATTCCGGCGGGGCTCTCGCCGTTTAGCTCGACGAAGCTGTAGGCTTTGTCCGTCAGAAAGGAGTCCAGACGGGCCGTCGGGGAGACTTCGCGGTAGCCTGGGTCAATCGCGACGAGTTCCCTCTCCTCCGGGGTGAGCCCCAGCTCTTCTAGCAAGGAATCGTCCTCGACCGCGGCGTCTTTGACTTTCTGAATCGCGCCCCAGATGGTTTCGCAGATGCGCGTGACGCGCGCCCAGTCCGAAGCTGTGACGAAGTGCGGGCGCAGGTAGGGCGAAAGCCTGCGGCCGCCGAAGATGAGCCGCGCCCGCTCCAGGCCCTCGTCCAGCATGACGCGCGAAGACTCCGCGAGATCGTCCTTCGTCAACAATTCGTGGTAGTACTCGACGGCTTTGTGCAACATAGAGTCCAGGCGCAATCTTCCCGTCAGGAGACCAAGATTAACGAGCTTGCGTATGGAGCTAGAGTAGCACAGATTGGCGCGAGGCCACCAAATTATGGGAATGGGTAGAGGGTTAATTTGAGGAAGATTCAAACAGGGATGGACAGGATGAACAGGATAAAAAGCAAAGAGCAGGGCCAATCACTTTCTTTTTCTAATCCTGTCTATCCTGTCCATCCCTGTTAATTCATTCTTCAAAATAACCCGCGACCGAAGGAAGGCTCGGCCCTCTCCACAAATCATTTTTTCCGCGGCTCCTGCTGCTGGATGACGATTTCGACCTTTTGGCGGTCGCGGACGACGACGAGTTGTAGCCGCTGCGGATTGCCAGCGGGGACGGCCGATGTCCAGGAGATCTGGTTGAGGGACTTGTCGTTGACGGATTCGATCACGTCGAAGGCGCGGAGCCCGGCGCGCGCCGCTGCGCTCTGTGGATCAACGAAGACGACGAGCAGCCCGCCCCGGCTCGCGCCCAGATGCGTGGCGGCCTTCGTGGAGAGCGACACGGTCTCCAAACCGCGCGCGATGACGGGCAGGGTGCTCGAAGGCTGTCCGCCCATCCCGTAGGCTTCGGCCATCTTCATGGCCGCGACCGGGTTGAAGGCTTCGCCCATCTTGACCGAGACCTCCAGGGGCTTGAGCATCTTGAAAGCTTCGGGCGAGACCAACACAGGCGGCATAGGCGGCATCGCCATCGGCGGCATGGTTGGCGGGAACGGGGCCGACGGCATGAGAGTTTGGCCACGGAAGAGGGTGAAGTTGACGGTCGCCCCGCTCCCGGCCTCGTTCAGG
>DATEMM010000201.1:0-10510 GCA_035275605.1 Pyrinomonadaceae bacterium | reverse complement strand
GCCCGCTTTGGCGGCTCCCTTTTTAGAACCGGAAGTCCTCTTCGTGCTGGCGGACTTTGCGCCGTAGCGCGCGGTCTTCTTCGCGGCCTCGCTGGCCCTGCGCGTCACCTTGCGCGCCGCGCCGGCCTCGCTTTTGAGCAGTCTTTTGTTTTCCTTTGCTCCCCGCCGCGCGACCTTCTTGACGGAAGAGGAGGCGCTTCTGGAACCGCGCGAGCCCGTCCGCCGTGTCATCCCCGAAACGGCCGAGGCCGCTTCACCGGCCAGGTTGGCCATCATGTCTATCCCCGTTCCGGCCACGTCCGTTGCCTGCGTCACCACCTCTTCCGCCACACCCGTCGCCTGGTCAATCATCTCGCCCGCGGCGCGCGTTGCGCCCGCCTGCTGATTTCCCGTTGCTCGTTTACGCTTGTCACCCATTCCGGCTCGCCTCCTAGTGTATTTTGTGTTCGGTCAACTTCATGCGCTGCCATATGGCGTCTTCGTCAGGGAAAGCTATTTCGGGGTCGCGGTTGAGGGCGACGGCCAGATTGACTATCTCGCCGAGGTCGCTGAAGACGTTGAGGCAGGGCTGGCACAGCGCGAGGTGCGACTGAACCTGCGTCCGCATCACGTCGTCAAGCGCCCCATCATGAAGGTCGCTCAGTAAATTTAAGCTTTCCGTACAATCCATCGTGCAAAATCCTCCGGCAGAAAATCGAACCACCTTTGAAGCTAAACTGCCTCGACCTGTTGTCTGATGAGCCCTCTTAATTTTAAGCGGGCCTTGTGTAACTGCGATTTGGAAGTCCCCTCGGAGATTCCGAGCATCTCCGCAATCTCGTTATGCTCGTGGCCCTCCACGTCGTGGAGGACGAAGACCGCGCGATAGCCGGGCGGGAGTTTCGAGATGGCGTTCTCCAGCACTATCTTGTCCACAATCGGCATGCGGTTGTGATTCTCCGTCCCCTTGACGATCTGGTCTGGGGTCTCGCCCTCCGGGCTCGTGAACTCCGGGCGGCTCTTGCGCCTGCGAAAATGCATCAGGACCTGGTTGACGGTCATCCGGTGCAGCCAGGTCGTGAAGGCGGAATCGCCGCGAAAGCTGCCGATTTTTTTGTGAAGCTGGATGAAAGTTTCCTGCGTGAGGTCTTCGGCCTCTTCCGGGTTGGTTGTCATGCGCAGGGCCAGGGAATAGACCCTGCGGAAGTGGCGGCGGTAGAGTTCCTCGAAGGCGGTCATGTCGCCGCCCGCGGCCTTTTGTGCCAACTCGTAATCGGTCGGCTCTTTCGTCTCAATCTCGGCTACAGTCACCTGACTTACAATCCCCCTCTGGCTCTCTTTCGGTGTGCCAACGCCTCTCTGCCTTCCGATTCCCGGCGGCTACCCGGCGCTGGCGCGCGGCTCGTCTTCCGGCAACTCGACGAGCACGGCTTCCGACTTGCGCGCCGCGCTCAAGATAGCCTCGGCGCCCCCTGGCACAGGCTCGACCCTGGCCGAGAGCACGCGCCGCACGCGCCTTGGCATCAGCCTCGGGGCCAGCCCCGCGATCGCCTCCGACAACTGAACTATGTCGCCACCGCCGCGCCAGTGTTCGCGGACCACCATGTCGTCGGTCCGGTTGATGAGCCGCAGGAGCGTCATGGCGATCAGGTAAGAATCGTCAATCTGCCCGACGAAAGGAATCAGGTCGGGGATGAGGTCAAGCGGCATGACGGCGTAGATGATTGCCCCGGCGAAGAGCGCTTTCTCGGCGAGCGGGACGCGGCCGTCCGTCAAAAGCCTGCCGCAGAGCGCAATCATGTTCGGCAAAAACATCAACAGATTCTTCATGCGTCGCTTTGCTTGAAGCCGCGCCATCTCTCTACACTCTCAGCTTTCTGTCTGGCAGTTTGGCATGAGTAAGATAACGGTTTTACCGGACATAGACAAACCCGGTGATGGGTCCGGCCTGGAGAGAAGGCGTGAGGTTTAAGAATTGGTGAAGGCTTTTATGGCGCTCGATATACAACTTCAATTTTGCCGGAGCAAGTGGGTTTTCAATCTCCCTCCCTCGTCACATTCACTCCGATTGCGATCAACTTACCGCTCAGCGGCAACAGGACCTTAGCGCGGCATAAGGACTCAATCGCCTGTTCCACTTCCTGTACCGGCACTTGCTTCTCGGAAAACCGCTTCGTCAGCGCCTGTGGCGTCTGCGCCGAATCGCAGAGACGATAGACCTCAGCCTCCAATTCTCCAGCCGTCCAACTTCCTTGACTGGCACAGGGGCGCGTGTCCATGAATCGTAGCTGCCGCCCTTCATCGTAGACACGCAGGACAGGCTTTGAAGTACGCCAGAGATTGTTCCATTGCGAAATCACTTCCTGCAATTTCCGCTGGCCTGGCTGGTCGTGCAATCCGCGGTGGATGTGCCCTGGCCGCCCGCTATCCTCGAACGAGTAGGCGAGTCGCATCAACGATTCTTCAGGCAGAGGATAAACGTAACTGTAGGCTCGGCTCGGCACCAGATTGAGGCCGAAGTCCCGCGGGCGCATTTGATAAGGACTGAAGCGGTCGTACCGGACTCGAATCACGCCCGTCGGCGGCTGTAGATGAAAGATCGCGGGTAGCCATTCGGCCATTTCCAGATACCAAGAGTCCGACTCGCCGGGGATTCCGCAAAGCATGTTCCAGGAGGCATCAATGCCAAACTCACTCGACCACTTCAAGAGCTGTAGGTTCATGAGCGCAGAGTTTCCCTTGCCTATGAGTGCGAGCACGTTGTCATCAAGACTCTCAATCCCCGGCTGAATCCGGCCAACACCCGATTCCGCCAGAAGCTTGACCTGCTCGCGCTTGAGATTCGACTTGGTCTCATAAAAGAGGGAGTACTTGTCAGGAATGGTCGCCAGTTTCGGCAACACCGTTTTGAAGAACGACATATCGAGGATGTTATCGACGAATTGAACGTTACGGATTCCATAGCGCTGGGAAAGGTCGCTCAATTCAGCGATGACCCGGTCCGGGGACTTCGAGCGGTACTTCATCCCGTTGCCATTCAGACCACAGAAGGTGCAATGAGACTTTTCACCCCACCAGCAGCCGCGAGAGCTTTCCGCCAGAAGCTCCGGCCTAATCTGATTTGAGATGGTCGAAGCTCGCAGCCGCTCGAAGTACTGATCGTAATTCGGAGTCGGCAGCGCATCCATGTCACGGACCAGAGCGCGGGGCACCTGCTCGCCGTCTGGTGAAAGGAGCGGAAGCACGCTCCTCGAACGGGTCTGCCAGATTGCACCGTGAGGGAGCTTAACCGGGGCAAGCGCGCGACCGTGTTCAAGCAGTAGCTGGCACAAATCCGCGAACATTGCGTCCGCCTCGCCCGAGACGACGCAATCCACCCACGGAAACGCCCGTAAAGTCTCCACGCCCATCTCACCTTCACAATTGGCTCCGCCCATCAGCAAGGCTGTGTCAGGGCTCAGCTCGCGAACTCGCTTAAGGAGGGCCAGAGAAGCGCAGTGTTGCTGGAAGACGGAGCTGCATCCGACGATGCGCGGGCGGCGCGCGACAATGGCTTCGGCCAGTTTGTCCACGTAACCGGCGCACCTGGCGCGCACCCAGCGCATCAGCTCTTTTCTCTGTTCGAGATTCTCGGAGAACCCGTAGCATCGCACTTCGAGCGTGAGGTTCAGGTACTCTTCGTCCTTCTCCACAGCGTCTGGAAAGAGATTGTTGGCAAAGCACCACTCGCCGAGCAGATGGTCCGTGGGGGCCGATTGCATAGCCTGGTAAGCCGCCAGGCCGATGGTCTCGGCCAGACCTAAATTTCCGTAGACGACTTCGCTTTGAATGTCTGTGCCAGCCAGGGACGCCTGCAACAGGCTTAGGGCGATGGAAGGTCGCTGAACGTCAGCGAAAGGCATGGAGACAAGAACGATGTCCATTGGGATTACACTCCACTGTCATCGAATATTCACAACGGCGCTTTTGCAGGAATACGCCAATTTATCTATCCAATCTCCGCAACCTAAAAACCCCAGGACCTCACTCGGCGGGTTGGAAGACGAAGATTTCCGATCCGCCCAGCAGCGGCTCCATGACTTTCAGGCCGTCCTCTGTGACAGCCACTTCGACGGATGCCGCTCCCGCCTGCTTATTAACGGACAGCAGAATCACGTCCTTCAACACCACGGGCGGCGGGGCCTTCTCTGCGGCCGCGCGCGGCGAGAGCAGCAGCCAGACTCTGGCTGACGTCGTCAACGTCGAGCTGAGTGACCCCGGATTTACCGGGAGCGTTAGCACCCTCCGCTCGCGCATCGCACCCGTCAGGTCTTCCGCGACCAGTTGCTCCTCCAGCACAGTCGTCCCCTGCCCGACCTCTCGCCGTGGATAGCGCCCCACCACTTTCTCGACCGCCGTGAATGCGCCTTTCTCTTCCGGAATGCTTTTGAGGATGACGTTCTTGTCTGTGATGCTCTTGAAAGGCAGCAGGCGAGCGGAGGGAGCGACCACTACTTGCTGTGCCATTTTGGGGCCGAGATACCTGGCGCGGATTGCCAGCATCACGAGCAGGATAGTCGCGATGGCCAGAGATGCTTCCAGCCAGTGCCGCTCGCGCCCGTACCAGAGCCGCTTCAGGGCGATCCACCATCTGACGGGGTTTAACCAGGGCTTTGCCTCCACCCTGTGCCTGGAGTCACCGAGGCCGTCCGCGATCAGGAGGGCATAGACGAGTTCCCTGTCAACCGCTGTCTCTGTGGCCACCGTGTCGATCCCCTTGTCGAAATTCACGCCAACGCAGCGCCACAAGTCGTCAATCGTCTTGACGCCCTTTTGCTTCAACTTGTCGGCCTCGCCCGGAGCGGCGGCCGTGCCCCGGCTCACGCCGTTAAAGTCTACTATCTTTCGGACGGCTCTCATCTGAATGACACTCTCCCCTCGGTTATCTGACCCTCATCTACGGCTCGTCTTCCATAGTCGGGTCACCGGACGGGGCCGGGTCGCCGGCAAGGGCGGAATCCTTCATGCTTTTACCGACAACGGAATCTTTCATGCTTTTACCGACACGGAATTTGAGCGTGGTTCTGGCCGGTATCTGAATGCTAGCGCCCGTGGCCGGGTTGCGACCTTCGCGAGCCTTGCGTTCGGAGAGGACGAGTTTGCCGAACCCAGGCATGACGAACTCGCCGTTGGATTTAACTTCCGATTGAGCCAGATTCGACAGCTCGTCGAAAAGCTCTTTGACCTGTGCGCGCTTCAGTCCGAATTTCTCGGCGAAGTGGTTATAGACCTCGGATTGGGACATGCGTTTCTTGCCTGCCGCTTTGGTCGCCATAACAATCCTCCTTCATTCTGATGATAATGACGCGGCCGGAATTTATGGCGTGTCATTTTTGGTCACCTCGCCCGCGAGCTCCGACGTTGAATCTGTCGCGCCGGGAGCGTTGCCGGACTTTTCGCCCAGAGGCTCCGTTTCGCCGGTCTGGCCGGTCGGCGTCGGCCCGCCACTGGTTTGTGTATCTTCCGGATATCTTTCCGACATGTCTCTTTCTTTATCTTCCATGATGCCCTTCCCTCATATTGTAAAGTCTCTTTCTAGGTCTTACGCCGGTATGCGGCGTAAGTCAGCAGGACCCAGCCGTGTGGGCCGAGGTCTCCTATTTTGAAAACGTGGGGGTTCGTTCCGGACACTTCCCGCAGAGGTGCCCCGTTAAGACGGGCGGACCCCCACGCGTACTCCAGGTCGGGCGGCAGCGTCTCCGTCACCAGGACCTTCCGCGCCGTGCGCCTTTGCTCATCCACGTTCTCCACCAGTAACGCCACGATTACCGACCCGTCGGCCCACATGTAATCGATCCCGCGTGACACTTCCAGAGAGACATCGGGCGGCACGCCACGGGCGAAGGTCGCCGGGGCAGGTGTCTGCTCGTCCGCGTAAGCAGCTCGCGGCCCGGCGGGGGTATCACCGTAAATCAACTGCAAGGAGATATTCTTCCAGAGAGCGCGCTCGGCTTTCTTCGTCTTCGGCTTCTGCTCGAAGCCTAGCAGCTTGAGGAGATCATTGCGGTAGAGGTCGAAAGCTCCTTTGACCATCTCGCCCCAGTTGGCTGCGCGTGAAATAGACTGGTGGTAAAGGATAAAAGACAGCACCGTGAAGATCATGATTTCGACGAGCCACTGAATGAGTGCCCCGGCCATGGCCAGAGGTGCCCCGTAAAGAAGTCCGATTAGCAGGATGATGAGCGCGAGCGTCGCGCTCAACGCCGACCCGTTGAGCATGAAGTCGAAGGAGGTTTTCGAGTCATCCACCAGCGCGGCGTAGTCTTTATCAATCTTGGCGACCAGGCGCGGCCACAGCGTGACGGCGTCCATGTCGTACTCGCGGTCCGGATAGTGCTCGAAGCTCCTGATGACGTTACCGAGTTTTGTTGGGAGCACCAGGGATTCGGCGTCCGGGAATCCTTTGAGGAGTTCCCGGCTCGTCGCGTTCCACTCCGTGTCCAGCAAGTCGTACAGGTGATTCCATTGATTCAGAGCCGCGTTAGCATTCGTCTCCCAGATTGCAGAGCAGCCACGCTCTTCGAATGTAAGGCATTTGGGAGCCGGAGAGATTGTCTTGAATCGGTCTATGACCGCGGCGACCAGCGCGGCGTCCTCCTTTGCCTTCCCCATCGCGCGCAAAAGCGTGCGCATACCCCGCTGGCGTGACTTAAACGCGTCATACCTGGACCTGTAATGGCGAGACCTCAGCCTTCCGACCCAGGTTTCTCTCCACGGGTAGCCCTCGTACATTCGGATGAGCGGAATGTTGAGGTTGTAGAGCAGGCCGCTCAACAGGATTGCGACGAAAGTAATGATGAGCACCTGCCACTGCGCGTCGAGCGCCGCGACGGGTTTGAGGATCGCAAGGTCCGCTGGCACGAGCGGGACCACGAACAGGATGCCGAAGGTGATGAAGACGATGACCGGCAGGAACGTGCCCAGGATCAAGGTCTTGCTAAAAAAGCCTGAAATAGAAGAGAGGAGGCTCGTCATTAAAGAGACCCGGTAGAGATGTCTGAATAGGGCAAGCTAGGTTTGTCGCCAGCCTAGCTGCAAATTGCTACGTAGGGTTAGTGTCGCTGATAACCTTCTTCGTCTCTAACTAATCTTTGCAATCCTTGATTAGTCAGTCCAGACGCTCACGTGGTTGCTCCTGATTGCATCTCCTGAATCCATCCTTCGACTTCGGCAATCAAAGCGCTTCTACGCCTCGCATCCGCCTGGTAGCTCGCCAGTGCTGCCTTTACGTCGGCACCACAATGAGGGCACATCTCTTCTCCAGGCCAAATGTAATAGTCACAGGAATGGCACACCTCAAGTCTAGGAGGCACCTCTCCACGCTGGCGTGCCAGAGGTTTCCGTTGAATTGTTCGGCCGGTCAACTGAACTAGCTTGAGCGGCATGGAGGGAGGCGGTGGAAGCGGTTCCGCCAAAACTTCGCTGATTATTTGCGTGCCCGGAATCGGCTCGGTTATTAACTCGAATTCACCCGTGGCGAAGGGCTGTCGCGGCGCATTACTCTTTTTCACCACCCTTTCGCGCAAACCCCGTTTCTCAAGTTCCAGGGCGCGGTAGTGGCAGTAAGGGTTGTTGCCGGGGCGGCCAAAGAGTGAATCGGCGGTCCAGGTACAGCCGCCGCGACATAGCTCAGCGTAGTAACAGGAGCGGCAGAACCCCCAGAGACTATCCACCGACCGCAAGCGGCCAAAATGCAGCGCTTCACTTGAACGCCAGATGTCCTCCAGAGACAGCTCACGAATATTACCGCCCGCGTAACCCACGGTTGAAAGAGAGGGACACCCCTTCACCGTTCCATCCGATTCGAGCCCGATGCCGGTCTGACCGGCGCTGCACCCGGTCCAGTGCGGCTGCTCCTGATTGTAGCTGCGCCAGATGTGCTCGTAGGGACCGAAGTAGCCAATATTATTGCCGGGAATCATCAGCAGCCCGCGGTCAATCCCTTCGTGATAAAGCTCTGCGAGGAGCGGCATCAACTCCAACAACTGGTAGGGCTGAAGCAGTATCTCTTCGTTGTCCACAGCGTTGCCCATGGCGACGGCGAGTTGGATTTGCCAGTGATTAGCGCCGGCCGCAATGATCTGCTCCATCAGCTCAGGCAGTTGACAGAGATTGGGGCTGCCAATCACGGTATTAACGCTGGTCTTTAACCCGGCGGCCTTCGCTCGTCTGAGCGCATCCATCGCCATGTCGTATGAGCCGCGGACTCCACGCAACTTGTCGTGGACCTCGCAGAGTCCATCGATTGAAACCCCTATGCCCTGTAGCCCTGCTTCAATAGCTTTACCGAGTCGCTCGTCCGTGAGATTGCGTGCCCCGGTCTGGACTCCGCAATAGATACCGTGACTGCGAATTGCACGGATAATCTCCGTCCAATCGTGTCGCAGATACGCTTCACCTCCGATCAGCGTGATTTCACGAGTACCGAGTTGTGCCAGTTGATTGACGACCTCAAGACACTCCGCGGTCGTCAACTCACGGGGGCGCGGCTTCCCGGCCCTGGAGCCGCAGTGCTGGCACTTGAGATCACAGGCCAGAGTGATTTCCCAAACCACGTGTACCGGAACGTACCTTTCATAATCTTCCCTGGTAGGCAGGCGTGGGATTCTGGGAGTCGTGTCCATAAAGAGCCTTTGTGATCCTGGAAGGCGAGTAGAAAGATTTGCATGGAGATGGAGAGACCTGGCCCAATCTAAAGCCCGGCAAAAGTCTCTCCACTCTTAAAATCTTCGGCCGACGGGCTACTTTGTCTTCGGTTTCGAAGCCCTGGCGATCTCGATCTTCAAGGCTTCCAAGGCGGCGGGAACATTGCCATATTCTTTGAGATGCTGTTCAGCCTGCTTCGCAACGGCCTTCATCTTGGCGACATCGCCGGAAGCGATGGCCTGTTGTATCGCTAAACCATACGGTTTGACATCCATAGTTTCTCCTTCGCAAGGTTTGGTTGTTTGAGGTAAGGACGACGAGTCGCCATTTTGATGAGCGAATCTGCGGGCATCGCTCAACTCAACTGGTAAGGCTTCTTCTCAAGTCCGGCGATTTCGCTCTTGAGAGTTTTCTGAGTTTAGGCGTGGAGAGAGTAATCCCGCTTGAAGAAGATTGTCAACAAAAATCAAGGTGCGAAATGGGTGGTGAATAGTAAATAGTGAATGGTGAATAGAAGAACGGATTTTCTTTTTCCATTTACCATTTGCTATTTACTTCTCCCTCCCGTCCTTTAGTATAATGGGCCTGCCAGTTTCCCCGGTCATCTAATGCTTCGGCGTCAACTCTCGGAGAGACCATTATGCGTCGCACTATCATTCATCTAGCCGTCGCGCTGCTGACGTTCGCCGTCGGCTCAGTTCTCGGCCTGCTCTTCCAATGCAGCCCCACCCGTTCAGCTTTAATCGCTCAAAGGCCGACAGCCTCGGCCCCGGAACCGCCTGCGATTCTCAGGGCCACGCCCACTGAGCATTGCGCCTGTGGGAACAGCCTGGAGTCTAACTCTCCCGCAGCGAGCGAGTCGTTCGACTCCGGGGCTCCGATCAGCGGAGGAATTCTTAATGGCCACGCGATCATGCTGCCGTCTCCTCCGTACCCGGCCATCGCTAGGGCGGCGCGAGCCACAGGCAACGTGCCGGTCGAGGTCCTGATAGACGAAGAGGGCGTCGTCGAGTGCGCGCGCGCACTGGGCGGCCACCCGCTGCTGCAATCGGCCGCGGTGAAAGCTGCGTGCACGGCGCGCTTTGCGCCGACTCGCCTGAACGGCAAGCCCGTGAAGGTGAGGGGCGTGCTCGCCTACAACTTCGTTCTTCAGTAGCCCGCACTTAAGAGAGCGAGAGGGACTGTTATGACAGTCCCCTCCGGCCACCATCTTATGAACATTCTCGAACGCCTGCGCCAGCGCGCCGCTGCGGCTCAGCAGCACATAGTCCTGCCCGAAGGCGATGACCCGCGGACGGTGGTTGCCGCCGGTCTCTGCGCAGCGCAGAAGATCGCGCGCATCACACTGCTCGGCAACCAGGAGAAGATTCGCGCGGCGGCTCAAAGCGCTGGCACAGATCTCGGCGGCGTCGAAGTGATAAACCACCGCAAGGCCCCTGACTTCGAGAAGATGGCCGATTATTATCACGAGCTACGCCGGGCCAAGGGAATGATGCCGGACGAGGCCCGCATAGCGCTCGCAGACCCGCTCTACTACGGCAACCTAATGGTCAGGATGGGGCGCGCAGACGGCTCGGTCGCGGGCGCGACGAACACGACGGCGCACACGGTCCGCTCCGCCCTCCAGTGCATAGGCGTGCGCCAGGGTTTCAAGCTCGTCTCCAGCTTCTTCGTGATGGCGCTTCAAAACCAAACGTTCGGGCACGAAGGCGCGTTGATTTACGCAGACTGCGGAGTGGTCATAGAGCCTTCGGCCACGGAGCTGGCCGAGATAGCCATCGCTTCCGCGGACTCCTGCCGCGCGCTCCTCGATACCACGCCGCGCGTCGCGCTCCTCTCGTTTTCC
>DATEMM010000200.1:0-2870 GCA_035275605.1 Pyrinomonadaceae bacterium | reverse complement strand
GGAAAATAGTCCCCTGCTTTCGCCAGATAAGTCTATCCTCTGTGCCAGGCAATTTGCTATACTGACACCTGTCCAAAGAGCCATCCGGCCCTCAGTTCATTAAGCGTAACGTCCCGGCCCCATAATCCGATGACGCAACTTTCAGCAAATCAGGCGGCTTTTGAAGACCTTTTTGTCCGCGCTCAAGCCTACATGGCGCGCGGCGACTTGGCGAGCGCCGAAAAAATGCTGCTCGAACTGATCGGAGAAAACTCTGGCGAGCCTTCCATCGCGCACATCGTGCGGGCACGCGTCGCCCTGGCAGAGGTCTACGAAGAGATGGAGCGCGACGCGGAAGCGGACGAGGCGCTCGCCCCTTACGACCTCTACTCGCTCGAATCGCTTCCGGTGAATCTGCGTGGCCTGCTCCTGCTCGCCTTCGGTTCGCGCGCCTACTCGCTAAAGGATTTCCAGCGCTCGCTGACGCTCCTCAATCGCGCACGCGAAATTTTAGAGCCACTCGGCGACGCCGCCAACCTGGTCAGAGTCTTCTACTGTCTGGGGCGCACCCTACAGGAGATGAACGAGCAGGAGCGGGCGCGCGAACATTACAAGATCGCCATCGAGTGGGGGCGGCGCGGCCAGCATTTGGGCCACATCGTCCTGCCCGGTGTGACGGTCCCGTTCCCCAGCATCATCGCCACCAGCTTCGCGATGCGCGACGTGCTGGCGCGGATGGAGCGGCTGAAAGATTCCGAGACGACAGTTCTCATCATGGGCGAGACTGGCACAGGCAAGGAGCTGATCGCCCGCAGCCTGCACGAAGAGAGCCACCGGCGCGACCAGATTTTCCTGCCGTTCAACTGCTCGGCCGCGCCGCGCGAGCTGCTTGAGAGCCAACTGTTCGGACACAAGCGCGGGACTTTCACCGGGGCCATCAACGACCAGCGCGGAATCATTCGCGCCGCTGAAGGCGGCACTCTCTTCCTGGACGAGATCGGCGACCTGGCCTTCGAGTCGCAGCCCAAGCTCCTGCGCTTTCTTCAGGAAGGCGAGATCATGGCGCTCGGCGACGCCGCCCCGCGCAGGGTCAACGTGCGCGTCATCGCCGCCACCAACCGCGACCTCGAACAGGACGTGCGTGAGGGACGCTTCCGCGAAGACCTCTTCTACCGTCTCAACACCTTCGTCATCAAAGTGCCGCCGTTGCGCGTGCGCCCGGAAGACGTGCCGCCGCTCGCCTCTTACTATTTCGAGAAGATGTGCCGCCGTCATCAGCGGCAACTGGCCGGAATCACGCCTGAGGCCATCGGCTACCTGACGCGGTATTCGTGGCCGGGGAACGTCCGCCAGTTACGCAATGAGATCGAGCGCTGCGTGGTCTTCGCAGAGGACGGGCAGGCCGTCGGGGCGGCATCGCTCTCGCCGGACATCCTGCGCTCGGCCACGCCGTCCTCGCCCGTGCGCGTCCAACCGGATTTTAGCCGCCCGGTTAATTTCAAGGAGATTATGCTGGACGTCGAGCGGCAGCTTCTGACCGAAGCCCTGACGCGGCACGGCGGAAACATCACGCGAGCCGCGGAACTCCTGGGCCTGAGCCGCCAGACGCTCAACTACAAACTGCACAAGTTCGGCCTCGGTCGCCCGGACGCCGGCCCGTCCGACGATCACGACTAAGGCGCAAAATTTCTTTCACCCCCTGCAAAAAATCCAGCACGCCAGTTAACCCTGTAAAAGGGCGTAATAGTCGCCGCCCACGGCTGCACCCGCGCCCGCGCGCGGCGCAAAAAAGTTGGCGGGAGCCTGTGCCAGCCAAGGGTAGCCAGCGGGATGGACAGCCCGGTTTTACAGGCCCCTAAGGCATCCGGCCCGAGCTTAGTCTATCTGGCACAGGTGTTGTTAAGAGCAGAGGTTGACGTGTCCATGAATTTAACCGGCCTGCGTCCTTACCGTCTCTAGCGAGGGCACAAACCTTGTGAGCCCCTCGTGTTTATGAGGCCGGATGGCAGCAATGCGGAAACAGGCGGTTACCTTGATTAACTGGAGAAACGATTTAACAAAGGTCAGGTCCTCATATCGGCGACTGGTGAGGGCGCGCCTTCCCGTGAATCTTTATAGCGCGCGAGCGCATCTGCAACGTCGAGCGGCTTCGTTGCTGCACGGGATGGACGAAATGTCAGGCTTGTGGGAGGAGCTTGACGGGCTTCACCTTGCCGATGACGAGCGCGGCGACCGCACGTCGCTCCTTCTGGGCGGAACGGCGGGCGGCGTCGCGCTCCCTCCAATGCCTCGCTGCGGGCTCTTCGCCGCAGCAGGCGCTGGCACACTTTTCCTCAGGCACGTCGATAAACTGAGCCGGGCGGCGCAGCACGTCCTCTCCCGGATTATCGAGACAGGGCACTACACGCCGGTTGGCGACCCTTACCCGCGCCCCGTCAACTGCCGCATCATCGTGGGGACAACGCTCCCCCTGGCGGAGTTGGCGAGCGCGGCTGCGATTGAGTGGAGGCTGGCCGAAATGCTCGGCCACATCTGCCTGCGCGCGGAGGATGTCATAGACACGCTCGAAGCGGAAGAATTTTACAGAACTCACCCCAGCAGTTTGGCGGCGGCGAGCTAAGGCTCGGGCGCTCTGCTGAAAAAAATCGGTGACGGTTAGGCACGCGGCCATAACCGTCACCGATGATTTTTGCCCGCTATGGCCCAAATCCCTACTCGATGAAATCCACCCGGACGCTGTGCGGAATGATGCCGCGCTCGTGACCTTCCTTGAGCAAGCGGCGGACGGCCTCGCGCCCGCGCTCCGTGTAGTCGAGCGTCAGGTCGTTGACCCACATCCCGACGAACCGGTCGGCTAAATTCGGGTCCATGTCGCGGGCAAACTGAAGGGC
>DATEMM010000199.1:0-6338 GCA_035275605.1 Pyrinomonadaceae bacterium | reverse complement strand
CTTGCTCTAAAGAATCCCTTGTATCCCAGCGTCATGCTCTCCCATCCGCTCGGCTCACCTACGACGCAGAGGTCCGGCCGGTAAAGCGGGACGACGTGGCGCGCGCCGCGCGATGAAGGGGCTTCTTCTTCCACGCAGCCGATGACGACGAGGCGCAGTTGCCGTTGATGAGTCTGACGAACTCTCGCCGCGGCCGCGATGAAAGCCGCGAGCGGCCCCTTGGCGTCAACCGTCCCGCGGCCGTAGAGCCTGCCCCCTTCGATTCGCACCGGAATCTCGCCTGGCACAGTATCCATGTGCCCTACGAGCGCGACCGTGGGAGAATCATCGCCCGCGATGCCGACGGCGTTACCCGCTTCGTCAACGAAGGCGTCGAAGCCGAGCGCCCTCATCCTCTCGGCTAGAAAAGAGGCAAGACAATTCTCCTCGCCGGAGAGGCTAGGAATTCGCACCATTGATTCGAGCAATTCGATTGCTTCCGGGTCGTTCATGTCAATTTCTCACTCGCCAGCACGGCGGCAATCTCGTCTGCGGCCTGCTCCAGTTCCTCCTGGCTGATGACGAGCGGCGGAAGGAGCCTCATCACCGTCGGCCCCGCGCTGAGGGCCAGAACTCCGCGCCGTTGCAGCTCCCCTAGAAACGGCGCGACGCGCTCGCGCAGCTCTATGCCGATCATCAAACCCAGCCCGCGCACCTCGCGCACCCGGCGGCTCTCCAGATTTCGCAGTCGCTCCAGCAAGCGCCTGCCTTTTCCAGCCGCCTGGCTTGCCAGGTTCTCTTCGAGGATGACGCGCAGGGTAGCGCGGGCGGCGGCGCAGGCCAGAGGGTTGCCGCCGAAGGTCGAGCCGTGCGCGCCTACGGGCAGCCTGGCCACGCGCCCTGAGAGCGCGACCGCGCCCATAGGGAAACCGCCCGCAATTCCCTTGGCCATGCAGAGTAGGTCCGGCTCTAAATTGAAATGCTCGACGCCGAAGAGGCGGCCCGTCCGCCCGAACCCGGTCTGCACTTCGTCCACTATGAGCAGAGCGCCGCGCTCGCGGCACAACGCTTCAGCCCTTTCCAGATACGCGGCGCTCGCAGGGCGCACGCCGCCCTCGCCCTGCACGACTTCGAGCAGCACCGCGCCCACGCTTTCCGTCACGGCTTCTTCCAGGGCCTCGACGTTGTTAAAGGGGACGTGCTGAAAACCCGGAACGAGTGGCGCGAACGGCTCGCGGTAATGCGCGTCCCAGGTCGCGCTCAGCGCGCCGAGCGTGCGCCCGTGGAAGCCGCGCATCGCGGCGACGACGCCGGGCCGCTGGGTCGTTAATCGCGCGAACTTAAGCGCCGCCTCGATCGCCTCAGTGCCGGAGTTACAGAGGAAGACGCGCTCCATCCCATGCGGGAGGACCGCTGACAACTCCTCCAGGAAAAGGGCACGCTGGTCGTTGGCGAACGAGCTGTTGCAGCCGATGAGTGTGCCAGCCTGTGCGCGGACGGCTTCGACGACCGCCGGGTGTGAATGGCCCAGGCTGCAAATACCGTAAGCCGCCGTGCAATCTATGTAGCTTCGGCCCGTGTCGTCCCAGACGCGCGCGCCCTCGCCGCGCACGAGCGTGATGCCACGCGGGTGATAAGCGCCCGTCGCGTGCCGCGCCTCCAGCTCCAGATAATCTTTCGCAGTCTCTATCAACGCTCCTCTTTACTCCGAGTGAATTAACCGTGGATGAAAGCAGATGGACACAGGTGATTTGAGAACGGTTCGCTATCTGTCTCCATCGATCTTCATCCGTGGTTGCTACTCGATCACGGTCCCTTCGCCGGACAGCGCTGTCGAGAGCGGCGCTGTCCGCCTGCCGTCGGCGATCACGACGCGCGCAACCCCGCCCGCGAGAGCTTCCGCCGCGCCCATGATCTTTTTACGCATACGCCCTTCGGCCAGGGTGGAGGCCGACTCCAACTCGTCGCGGCGGACGCTGCGCACAAGAGTGTCCTCGTCCGGGTAGTTGCGGAGCAGGCCGGGAACGTTCGTCAGCAGCAACAGAACTTCCGCGCGCAGTGAGCGGGCGATGGCGGCGGCCGCGCGGTCGCCGTCTACGTTGAGCATCTCGCCCGCGGGGCTGATGCCGAGCGGCGCGACGACGGGCAGGTAGCCGGAATCCAGCAGGGACAAAAGCAGCCCCGCGTTGACACGCTCGGGTGTGCCAGTCCAGTCGTCGCGAATGACGCGCTGGCGTCCATTCTCGATGACGCGAATCGCCTCCTTGCGGCGCGCCTCGATTAATCTCCCGTCCAGGCCCGACAGCCCGAACGCATTAACGCCGAGCGATTGCAGCCGCTCGACCAGGCGGCGGTTGATGGCGGCCGTCGCCATCGAGAAGATGTGCAGAGTCTCGCGGTCCGTGACGCGGCTCGTGTGGCCGGAGACGGAGGTGACGAAGCGCTGCGGCGTATTCAACCTCTCGGCGAGCTGGTTGGTCTCGTTCGAGCCGCCGTGTACGAGCACCAGGCGAACTCGGTCACGCCACAGGCTTGCTACGTCTTCGCACAGCTTCTCGAAATCAATCCCGCTGGCCCCGCCCATCTTGACGACGTACATGGAGAATCCTCGCAGTTCAAAAAAGGGTTTTCATGCCGGGGGCACGCGGGCGAAGGGAGCAGCAGACCTTCCAACCCGTTTGCCTCCCCGGCATGAATCTCAAATCGGGTGCAAGCCAGGGAAGCCGAGCGCCGTCCGCTCAGAGAATCCGCACATCAGGTTAAGGCACTGCACGGCTGTGCCAGCCGCGCCCTTCATCAAATTATCGATCGCGCAGAGGGCCACGACGCGACCCGTCCTCTCGTCCAGCGACCAGCCGACGTCCGCATAGTTGCTCCCCGCCAGAATCTTGGTCTCCGGATGACGATGTATGCCGCCGCGCTCGTGCACGATGCGGACGAAAGGCTCATCTGCGTATGCCTGGCGGTAGATGCGCCAGAGGTCGCGTTCGTTAAGCGCCTCTTTGAGAAAGACGTGGCAGGTGCCGAGCGCGCCTCGCACCGCCTCGACCGCCGTGATGGAGAGGTGAACCTGCCGGATATTGAGCGAGGCTTCGACCTCTGCCGTGTGACGGTGGCCTGTGGGCGCGTAGGAGCGCATGACGCCGCTGCGCTCCGCGTGGTGACTGGCCGGACCTGGCTCATTCCCGCCCTCGGACGAGCCGACCTTGACTTCGCTGATGACGCCGCGTTCCTCGTTGATGACGCCCGCGCGCGCCAAAGGCAGGAGCGCCAGATTCACCGCGGTCGCGTTGCAGCCCACCCCGCTCACGTAGAGGGCTTCCGTTATCCGCTCGCGATTAAGCTCCGGCAATCCGTAGACGAATCTTTCCAGCCAAGCGGGCGCGGCGTGCTCCGCGCCGTACCAGCGCTCGTAAGCGCGGGCGTCGCGCAGGCGAAAATCGGCCGAGCAGTCAACGATGCGGTGGGCCAGTTCGCTCAAGCGCTCTATCCGGCGCGCGGCGTGACCATGCGGAAGCGCAAGGACGAGCACGTCTGAGGCTTCGAGCGCGGCCAGAGAGGTAAAGCGCAGGTCCGTTCGCCCGCGCAGGTTCGGGTGGGCGCTGCTGACGTACTGCCCTGCACGCCGCTCGGACGTCACCTGCCTGACCTCCACTTCCGGGTGCTCCAGCAGGAGGCGCAACAACTCGCCGCCGACGTAGCCGGACCCGCCGGCAATAGAGACGTTGACGGCCATCTTTTAAGCGCTCCTTTCCGCGGAGTCGAGCAGGTAATCCACCATTCGCGCGGGGATGTTGACGCCCGTCGTGTCTATGCTGTTGCGAAACTCCATCGTGTGATTGACCTCTATGACGAGCAGCTCGCCGTCGCGCGTCTCCACCAGATCGACCGCGAGGATGCCGCCCCCGACGGCCCGCGCGGCCCTCAAGGCAAGCTCGCCGACCGCGCCGTCTACGGGGCAGCGGCTGGCTCGCCCGCCGCGCGCGGTGTTCGTTATCCAGTGCTCGCTCTCGCGATAAATGGCACAGATGGTCTCGTCGCCGACGACGAAGGCGCGTATGTCTCGTCCGGGCTTATCGACGTATTCCTGCATGTAAAAAATTTGCTGCTGCCAGGAGCCGAGCGTGGCACGGTCTTCGAGGACGGCCTCGGCCGCGTGGCGGTCATTAACGCGCGCCACCATGCGCCCCCAGGAGCCGACCACGGGCTTGATGACCGTCGGATAGCCAAGCTCCTCGACCGCGTCGAGCGCGGCCCCGACCGTGAAGGCCAGGGTCGCGCGTGGGACGGGGATGCGTGCGCGTTCGAGCGCGAGGTTCGTCAGGAGCTTGTCGCCGCAGGTGGCGACGACTTCCGCGCGGTTGACGCAGCGCACGCCCCAGCTCTCCAGAGTTTGCAGCGTGTAGAGCGTGCGCCCGAAACTGATGGAGCGCTCGAAGACCAGGTCGTAAGGGAACTGGCGCGCGCTGAGCCGCAGGATCAAGTCCCCGTCCGTAATCATTTCGAAGGGAACGCGGCGGCGCTCCATCTCGGCCAGGAGGAGTTTTTCCTCGACGCGAATCCTTGAGGTGAGCATGGCGAGGCGCATTCTTATTCTCCCCAGTCTTCCTGCACTTCCGGCGCGAGGCCGACCTCCAGGGGAGCGAGCGATAAAACTTCCAGCTCCGCGCCGCAATCCTGGCACGGGACTATCTCGCCCTGTATGGCGTCATCGGGAATCGTTAATTGTCCGTCGCATTCCGGGCACGTCGTCATAAAATCTTCTCCTCGGCTCAAGTTGAAATAGAAAAAGCCCGCCAAACCATCTCGCTCTCGGAGGTTTGGCGGGCCTTTGTCCGCACGTCGCGCGGCAGACAAGCGCTCTAACCAGACCTCCGGTCCGGCTTCTTGCTGCGCTTGCTCTGCTTCTTCGCGCTAAGTTGTAAGGAATTCGTTGGCATGAGAATCATTCGTTCGTCCGAAAAAATTCCCCGGCATAGTAGACCGCTCGGAGTAATCTGTCAAATTAAAAGTCTCTTTGGTCGTGTCGTCAATTGATTATAAATAAGATAACCCGAAGGGAGTCTCCGAGAGCCCCAAAGGGGCGATAATAAGAGAGCCTGGGGCAACGCCCCAGGAACCTGGCACAACATTCAACATCAAGCCATGAAAGGGCGGAATACATATTCCGCCCTTTCATGGCTTATCCCGATTGGCGACGTGTGACCTGGGGCGTTGCCCCAGGCTATTGTATTTCGCCCCTTTGGGGCTTTCAGGTTAACAACCTCCTCAGTCTTCCTTAGTCTTCTTTGCGGAAACCCTCCCGGCGCTTCCTCCGTAAACACTCGAAACGGCACTGGTCTAAAATAACTTCAGAAGGAAGGCGAACCAGGAATGCGTATTCTCATCATCGGCGGCACGCGCTTCATAGGCCCTTATGTGGTCCGGCGTCTGGTGGGCGAGGGCCACGACGTCACTGTACTCAACCGCGGCCAGACGAAGGCCGAGCTGCCGGAGGCCGTCAACCGGATTCAGGGCGACCGCCGCGACCTGGCGTCCATGACTACACAACTGAAACGAATCGCGCCGGAAGTCGTGCTCGACATGATTCCCCACACGGAAGAGGAGGCGCGCACGCTCGTCGGCGTCTTCAAAGGCCTGGCTCGCCGCGTAGTAGTTATCAGCAGCACGGACGTCTATCGCGCTTACGGGCGTCTCCTGCGGCACGAAGAGGGCGCACCTGATGCTGTGCCATTAAGCGAGGATGCGCCGTTGCGCGAGAGCCGCTACCCGCATCGTGCGCAGGCGGCTGGGCCGGACGATTTCAAATACCACTATGACAAGATTCTGGTCGAGCAGGCGTTGATGAGTGACGAGGAATTGTCCGGCACGGTGCTGAGGCTCCCGGCGGTGTACGGCGTGAATGATCCGCAGCACCGCCTCTTCGACTACGTGAAGCGCATGGATGATGCGCGCCCGGTCATCCTGCTCGAAGAGGGGCTGGCACAGTGGCGCTGGACGCGCGGCTACGTCGAGAACGTAGCGGACGCCATCGCGCTGGCCGTGACGGACGAGCGCGCCGCTCGTCGTATTTACAATGTCGGGGAGATGGAGACGCTGACCGAGGCCGACTGGGTGCGTAGCATCGGCAGGGTTGCCGGGTGGGACGGCCAGGTCGTCCGTGTGCCGCGTGATTTACTGCCAGGACATCTGAAGGGGGGAGCTGATTTGGCCCATCATCTCTTCACGGACACTGGCCGGATGCGCGAAGAGCTGGGCTACGCGGAGCGGATCACGCGCGAAGAGGCCCTCAGCCGGACGATTGCCTGGGAGCGCGCCAATCCGCCGGCTAAGATAAACGTCGCGCAGTTTGATTACCT
>DATEMM010000198.1:0-2604 GCA_035275605.1 Pyrinomonadaceae bacterium | reverse complement strand
CCAGATTAAAGTAAGCCGAAACACAGTCACTAACCTTAGGCGATGTGGTGAAGCCTTCCATATTGAATCGTCTTGCTCTGAATTATCAAGCCTTTCAGAGCAACGCACTATTAGGACACCAGCAACTTTTCAGGCGAAGGGACACCGCCTGCACCTCTGTGCTAGCATGTCCGGAAGCTCCAACACATCATTGATTGGTTTTCCGGGCTGATGTCACTTAACGCACGTCGCTTTCTCTTCGCGCTTCTGCTCTTCTCGCTTCTCGTAGCGGCCCTCTCGTGCCGCTCTTCCAATACGTCCCAGGGCAAATCGCTTCTTATCTACACGCCGCACGGGCAGGACATGCTGCGCGATTTCATAGCCCGCTACAAACAGGCGCACCCCGAAGTGGAGATACAGTTTCTAGACATGGGGTCGCGCGACGTGATGGAGCGACTGCGCGCGGAGCGCAACCGCCCGCAGGCTGATTTGTGGTGGGGCGCGTCGCATACGACTTTTCAGACGGCGGCGGACGAGAATTTACTGGAGCCGTACCGGCCTTCCTGGGCCGAGCATGTGCCAGCGGATGCGCGCGACCCGCAGGACCGCTGGTACGGGACATATGAGACGCCCGAAGTCATCGTCTACAACACGGAGCTGGTGAAGGCGGAAGAAGCGCCGCAGGATTGGGACGACGTGCTGGACGCGCGCTGGCACGACAAGGTTCTGATTCGCAATCCCGGCCCGTCGGATTCGATGCGCGCCATTTTCGGCGCGATGATTTGGCGTTTCTACAATCAGACCAACTCGCCCGCGGGCGGCTACGACTGGCTGCGCCGCCTGGACGCCAACGTCCACGAATACACGGCCGACCCGACCTTGCTCATGCAGAAGCTGGCGCGCGGCGAGGGCACCATCAGCCTCTGGAGTATGCCGGACGTAATGCTCTACCGTGACAAGAAGAATTTCAAACTCGGCTACGTCATTCCCAAAAGCGGCACGCCCGTCATCACAGACGGCATCGCAGTAGTCCGCGGCGCGCCCCATGCGGAAGAGGCCCGCCGCTTCTACGAATTCGTGACCACGCCGGAGAGCCTGGTCTACGCGGCCAGGACCTACTATCGCATCCCCTCGCGCACGGACCTGGACCGCGCGCAGTTGCCGGAGTGGATGAACGCCCCTTTCACGCGGATGCCTATGGACTGGGCGCTCTTGCGCAGGGAGGGCAACGAATGGCTGCGCTACTGGGATAACGAGATTCGCGGTCGCAACAAGAAGTGAGGACGAAAGTTTGAGGGAGCGAATTTTTCAGATGAAGATGAGCAGAGTGCTTGCCCTTTTAATTTCCGCCCTTGTGCTGGCGACCTGCCTGCCAAACGGGAGCGCCTTTGCACAGGGGTACAGATTTCCCAGGACCAGGCAGGTCAAGGTTTACTTTCCGAAGGACGGAGATTCGCCGGACCCGCAGAATAATCCATCGAATCTTCAACCTGTCACGCGCCTGGTCAACCTGGCCGCGCCCCTGCGGCCCGCCGTCGAAGCCCTGCTGGCCGGGCCAACCCGCGCCGAAGAGCGCCAGGGCTTTATGGCGCTCGACGTCAGCGGGCTGCGCATCGTTAAGGTCGCTGTCAATAGGGGAACGGCTTACGCGAGCTTCGCGCATCGCCGTGGGACTGGCTGGGCCGGCGACCTCAGCCCTTTCACTTTCGGCGACGCAGTCGAGCTCACGCTCAAACAGTTTCCGAACGTGCGCCGGACGGTCGTCTGCGTTGACGGCGTGACCAATTTCGGTGACGAATCGGGCGGCCCCGCCAAAAAGTGCCCCAGATTCTAAGCCCCTCTCTTAAAAAATTACTCAGGCGTATCCAGGCAGGGTTTGTCGGCGGAGGCGTCCGCCGCCCTGCGCGCCTCTTCGTTGGCAGTGCTGCTCGGCCCGATCTTGTCCGTAACGCAGATTTTCTGCGGCGTGATTTTGACGACTACCAGGTAGGAAGTCACTTTCGTCGAATCTTCCGGGTTCTCGCTCGCGTTGAAGCGGACGATGAAGGCGACGGGGACGACTTTTCCGTTCTTTCCAGTCACGCGCCACTCGGCCTTCTCCCCCACGCTGCTGAAGCCACTGCTGATGACTCGCCAGAAGTCCAGCGGGTGCTTCTGCCTGTCCGGGCTGTAGACCGTGATCGATTCGCGCGAGTCGTCGTATTCCAGTTGCAGGTTGTAACCGCCGACGCCTTGGCAAGCCTGCACGGACCAGTCGCGCCCGGTCTTCACCAGCTTGCACCCGGAGAGGGAGCTGTAAACGCTGGTCATCGGGGCAGCCAGGACGATGACGCTCATGAGCAGGACGCTCAGGACGATTAAAGTCAGCAGGAGGAGCTTTCTAATGGGCATGTCGGGACCTTCTTTCGGGGAATCGCTTTTCGGGCGATGATAGGGGGCTGGTTGTCAGAGCGCCCTTTGCTTAACACTTCGCGGCTCGCGGCGTCAAGATTTTTAGGCCCTGGGCGAGGCCGATTGATGTAACATGGCAAAACTTTTATTCAGCCAGACTGTGCGCGCCGGAAGGAGTGTGTGAAGAGTTGTCGTTTCTCTCTTTACAGAATTTGTCTAAACGCTACGGCGAGT
>DATEMM010000197.1:0-3077 GCA_035275605.1 Pyrinomonadaceae bacterium | reverse complement strand
CTCCACGTAGCTCACCCGACCTTCGGCCAGATCTACGTCTCCGGCGGCACGGCCGCGGACTTCCTGGCCTACCACTCGAACGCGCCGGCCAACACACGCTGGACCGGCTTCCGGTCGCAGAGCGGCAGGGGCAAAATCTCTTCCTTCGCGGACAACGGCGGGTACATGGTCGAGAACATCATGACTTGGGACAACGCCACTGGTAACGTCGCCTACGGCGCGGCGCCGGGCGCGGACAAGCTGGCAGTCACAGGCAACCTGCGCATCAACGGTGCCACCAACGGCATCATCTTCCCGGACGGCTCGAAGATGACGACGGCGGCCGGCGGCGCTGGCAGCACGCCCTCGGGCACGTCCATCGTCGCCGCCATCAACGACCCATCGACCACTGGCCTCATCGGCGAAGCGCGTCTGTCGCCGAACGTCGCGAAGCTCAACGCGCAGAACGCCTGGACGGGCCAGAACACTTTCGTCAACGGCCTCTCGGCCAACGGTGTGGCTATCACCAACGTCGGCAACCCCGTCAGCGCCACCGACGCGACCAACAAGGCTTACGTTGATGCGAACACGGTGAAATTCGTTCCCGGCGCGGAGCAGCTCTCGGTCGGCGACGCGAACGGCACGGCTCCTATGATTAACCTGCGCGGCGGCTCGACCTGCTGCTCTGGCCCAGGCGGCCACACGCCCGCCTGGTTCAAGGTCTTCCAGAACGGCAGCTTCGTCGCCACCGGCAACCTAGGCATCGGCGTCTCGCCCATGCAGGGCAAGGGCTACCGCACCTCCTGGGATTCGTACAAGGGCGCGTTCCGCTCCGGTTACGCCGACGCTGAATGGGACGACGCCAACGTCGGCTTCTTCTCTTGGGCGGGCGGCTCGAACTCAACCGCCATCGGCCTCTACGCTCTCGCCTTCGGCGACACCAACTCGGCCGAGAGCACGTCCTCCATCGTCTTCGGCAGCGGCAACCAGGTGAAGGGCGCCGCGGGCTTCTCGGCGGGTGCTGGCAACCGCGTGTGCGACACCTACGGCGTGGCGCTCGGCAACAACGCCAAGTCGGGCGGGCCGCTCATCAACGGCAAGTGCGACCCTGACTCGTTCAACATCCGCGGCCTGGCGGCGGTCGCCATCGGCTACAACGTGACGGCCGACCAGGATCACACGACGGCCATGGGCAAATTCGCCTCGAACAACGGCTTCACGGGCACGTTCGTCTGGTCGGACGGCTCTGCGACGGCCTCCGCAGACACGTTCCGCAACACTGCTAACAACGAGTTCGCGGCGCGCGCCACGGGCGGCTTCCGCTTCCGCACGAACCTGGCGGGCACGACGGGCTGCAACCTGCCCGCAGGCTCGGGCGTCTTCAACTGCACGTCCAGCCGCTACACCAAAGAGAACTTCGCGCTCGTCAATGGTCAGGATGTGCTGTCGCGCCTGCGCAACGTTCCGGTGAGCACCTGGAACTACATCTCCGAAGGCAAAGAGGTGCGGCACATGGGGCCGATGGCGGAAGACTTCCATCAGGCGTTTAGCCTCGGCACCAGCAACACCGCCATCGGTGTGCAGGATTTGGCGGGCGTGAGCCTTGCGGCCATCAAAACGCTCGACGAGCGTACCGTCCAGTTGCAGCAGAAGAGCGTGGAAGTCGATCAGCTCCGCTTGCAGGTGGGCGAGCTGCGCACGGCGAACGCGGCGCTTGAGCAGCGCCTCGCGGCCCTCGAACAGAAGGCCGTGCAGAGGACACAGAACAAGGCTAGGGGGCGTCGTCGTTAATCAACGCTTCGCCGAAACTCAAAGGGCGCGCTAGACCTGTCATGGGTTTAGCGCGCTCTTTGAGTTTTAAGAACGACGCGTGGGATTTAATTGGTGATGGTCGGCGCTTGATGCAGGTACTTGTCCTCGGTCAGTTGTCGCAGCATGAACTTTGCCACGTCCGCGCGCGAGACCGAAGAGAAGAGCTTGATGGGTATATCGAAACCGACGCGGTAGCGGCCCTTTCGCGCGCCGTTCGTCAGGAGCGGCGGGCGCACCAGCACCCAGTCAAGGTCGCTCGCGCGAACCAACTCCTCCTGTCGGTCCTTGTCCTCGACCCGCTTGCCTATGAACGAGCGCAGCACCTTGCTGTAGAGCGCCGTGTCTTTCGTTTCGCTCGCGCCATAAGCGGACAACACTACGAAGCGGCGCACGCCGTGCTCCTTCATCGCGTTGATAATGTGGCGCGTGCTTTCTGAGCAGACCGTGAGCGTCGAGCGGCGGTTGGTGCCGATGGCGTACATGACAGCGTCCTGGCCCGCGACGGCCCGCGAGACTGCCGCCGCGTCGAGCGCGTCGCCCTGAAAGATTTTCAGCTTCGGGTGACTCAGTTTGAGAGCCGCCGGGTTACGAACAAAGGCCGTGACCTCGTGCTCGCCTTCGAGCGCCTGCTCGACTAGCTGCCGCCCGCTTTTGCCAGCCGCGCCGAAGATAACGAGTTTCATCTCTTACGTTTTCGGCAGCATCACCGCCAGCAGCTCGAAAGAATCGTGGACGTCGCTGTATGATTCCCTCAATTCGTCGTCCGTGCCGCCCCTGGCGTCCGTGCTGAATTTGCGTAGCGCGTCGCCGAACGTTTTCAGCTCACTGCCCGACGACGATCTCCTGCTTGTCCCTGGTGATGGGGTTCCAGCGAAAGTCGTGCGGGTACTTCGAGAGGTTGACCAGCGCCGTGAACTTAGCCCTCTGGCCCCAGTCCACTGGAATGACTTTGGCCTTGAGGGTCGCCGTGCCCGATCCCTTCTTGATAATGAAACTGTCCTCCATCTTGAAGGCTCCGGGCTTCTGGGAATTGAACCCTAGATTGATCTCACCCTCTTCTTCCGAATCGAGGTTGTACTCGACCTCGACCGTGAACTCGTTCTCGACGCCGCGAACGACGGGCTCGGCGGTGCGGACGTTAGTGATCTTAACCCTGTCCTGTGGGCCAACCACGGCCCCCGCCGGCGCGTAGAACAAAAGTAAGGCCAGACAGGTCAACAGACTCACGAGGATTCTCATTTATTTTCCCCCTCCTAAATCTTCTGATAACTATTCGAGAGGCAGAT
>DATEMM010000196.1:0-6318 GCA_035275605.1 Pyrinomonadaceae bacterium | reverse complement strand
ACGACAGGCTCTTTGTCACGGGCAAGCGCTGGCCAAGCATCTTTGAGATACGACTGGTGAAGAAATAATCGGCGAGCGCGCAGAGAAGGTTACGCGTCTTTGAAGCCCTGGAAGGGGCGGCCATTACAAGAGCCCGTGGCTTTCAGAAGCCACGGGCTCTTGTCTTCCGCCTCCGGCGGGTATCGAATCCCATTCCTCTTAGGTTGAGCCCGGATTACTTATTGTCGTTGCCTCCATGCTCGTCATCATCTTTGCCCGGCGCTTTGTCATCCGTGCCGAGGTCCTTCTTCAGCTCTTCGAATATTTTGTCCAGGGCGATTTTCCATTGGCCACCCTCTTTAACCATCGGCATGGTTCCGCCCTCGTCCGTGTCCTTGCTCTTAATATCAACCGTCGCCGTGTCGCCCGTAATCCGCTCGTTGCTGAATTCCGGCATGGCTGGCACAGGGGACTCTTCAATTGACTTCCTCAACGCTTCGTCAAGCGTCTTGCCTGCCTTTTTCGCTTCGTTCTCGAACAGCCTCAACGTGCCCGCCGAGAGATATTTCCTGGCAGTCTCGATGTCCTTGTTCCTGGCCGCCTCGTAATAGGTTTTGAGGGCGTCCGTCGGGCTTCCGGCCATCGCGCCGCCGGTTTGGCCGGACGGCCCTGCGGTGTTCGTCGTCGTGTTGCCTGCATTAGCGCCGTTACCTGTATTAGCGTTCCTGTTGCACGCGGTCGAGAAAATGACCGAGAGCGCGAGAGAGAGGATTATCCCGGCGTTCCTCTTGATTAAAGCTTTGCTCATTCTATGGCTTCCTTGTCGGGAGTGTTGAATCTGTAGATCGGTTCTTTTGCTACACGGGGCCGCGAGTCAAACTGCCGCCTGTGCCAGGAAGAGTGAAGTGCTTTTGAGCGACTCACAGCGGGAGGCCGACGCGGCGTTGCAGGTCTATGAAGCGTGCGTCGGTGCGAAGCGTGTCAAGGCGCGGGTCAACCTTGAGCCAGACCAGGGCTTCTTCGCGCGCGCTGTAAGATTTTTCAAGCCAGTCGAACGCCTCGTCCCTTTCGCCGAGCGCGGCGTGGATGATCGCGAAGTGATAGGAAGAGACGTGGCGGCTCTCGGCCAGCGTCCTCATCTCTTCGAGCACGCTCAGCGCCTCGTCTCTTTGTCCGGCCACCACGTAGGTATGGCCGAGCGCGGCCATGATGAGCGGTGAATCGTCCAGCCGCGCGGCCTTTTCGTAATCCGCAACAGCCTCTGCGTAATCGCCCTTCTGCTCGCGTGCCCAGCCCATGAAGAATCGTGTCCAGATGGAGTTCGGGTCCATCTCCAATGCCTTCTCGAACTGCTCGACGGCGCGCTCGTACTGGCGCGCGAAGAAGAAGGAGAGCCCCAGGTCGGAGTTGATCTCAAGCGAGAGGGGGTCCAATTCGCTCGCCTGCTTAATCTCTGCGATGGCCTCGTTCAAACGCCCCACCAGCGCCAGGTACCAGCCGTACCAGTGATGGGCCGAAGCGTAGCCGGGGTTAAGCTCAATGGCCCGCCTGTATTCGTTCTCGGCCCCGGCCCAGTCCCACTCGTAGAAAGCCTTGACCAGCCCCAGCGAGGCGTGAGCCTCTGCCAGCGTGTCGTCGAACTTGAGCGCCTGCTCGGCCGCCGCGCGAGCCTTCGGCATGGCCTCGTTGGCGGGCAGGTGGTTGGAGGAAAGCGCGTAGTAGGCGTCGGCCAGCCCCGCATAGGCCAGCGCGTAATCAGGGTCCGTGTCAATCGCCTGCCGGAAATGCTTGATGGCGTTGTTGAGCGCTTCCTTCGTCGTCTTGCTAAGGCAAAAGCGCCCCTTGAGGTACAGGCGGTAAGCTTCCGTGTTGTCCGTGTAGCGCTTGACCAGGAGCCTCTTCTCTTCACCCGTCAGCTTGATGCGCAACTTCTCGGAAATCTCTTTCGAGATTTCTTCCTGCACCTCGAAGATGTCCGCGGACTTTCGCCTGTACTCGTCGCCCCAGAGCTGTGAGCCGTCAGAGGTATCGACCAGCTCGGTCTTGATAACCAGGTTGTCGCCGAATTGCAGCACGCGCCCCATCATCACGGCGCGGACGTTTAAGTCGCGCTTGACCTCCGCGACATCAACCTCCTGGCCCTTGTAGCGGAAGACGGTCGCGCGGGCCATGACCTTTAGCTGCGGAAGCTGCGAGAGCGTGTTGATGATGCTTTCGGTGATGCCGTCGGAAAGGTACTCTGTGCCAGGGTCCGCGCTGGCGTTCGCCAGCGGCAGGACGGCGAGCGAATCAATGGGCGAGCGCTTCTGGCCGCTCTGGTGTGTGCCAGCCGACGGAATGTTCTGCAAGGAGATCACGGACGGGGGTATCGGGTTGCCCAGTTGGTCCGTGTACAGATTGTAGAGCTGTATTTCGACGCCGTGCTTGACCTTCGCCGCGCCGACGTACTCCACGGTTTCGCTGCGGTCGCCGATCTCGTTCAAGACCTCGGCCATAGTCTTCGACAGCAGGATGTGGCCTGCGTCGCCGCAGTCCATCACGCGCTGCGCAATGTTGATGCCGCTCCCGGCGACGTCCCGCTGGCGGTTAGCGTCAACGGTTCTCAAGACCGGGCCGCTGTGAATGCCCATCCGAAGTTCCACGTCGCGGTTGTCCAGGAGCGTGCGGCTGATTTGCAGCGCACAGCGCACGGGCGCTTCCGGGTCAACGAAGAAGACGAGCGCCATCCCGTCGCCCGTGGACTTGCAGATCATCTGGTCGTTGTTCTGCGCGCGGCGGAACTCATCCGTCTGGCTGACAATCTCGTTGAGCTTGCGCTGAAGATAAAACTGCTGCGTGATGTTGTGCTTCGAGAAGCCTACGAGGTCCATGAAAAGGACATGGGCAATCTCCGGCGTCGAAGGCTGGTTCGAGTCGAGCATACGCGTCTCGACGGCCGGGGCGTCGTCCGTCTCGCGCCCTTCGATTCGGACCTGCACGGTTTGAGCGTCCGCGCGCGCCCTGGTCATCGCGTCCGAGACGACCGTACCGCCGCCGCCGCGCGTGGACTCGGACGGGGCGGTCACGCGCAGGCCCGCCGTCTCGAATTCCACGCCGCGCTTGAGATCGCGCAAGTCGTTGATGAGTTCTTTGAAATTCTGGTAGCGCTCGTCCCTGTCCTTCTTGAGCGCCTTCGAGACGACGCGCTGCATCTCGGGCGACGCCGTGGGGAGCGTGAACGCGAGCGGCTGCGGCTCGCGGTCCAGGATGGCGACGATGACGTCGCTGGGGGTCGGCCCGCCGAAGGGGGCGCGACCGGCGAGCATCTCGTAGAGGACGACGCCGAAGCTGAAGATGTCCGTGCGCCCATCCACGCGCAGGCCGCGCGCCTGCTCTGGCGACATGTAGGTCACTGTGCCAATGACTATGCCGGGGGCTGTTTCGGCCATCGTCAGCGCCCCTGGGCTGGAGGCCGCGCGCTCCTCTGTCAGCTTGGCGAGGCCGAAATCCAGGACCTTCACGTAGCCGTCGCGGCGGACCATGATGTTCTCGGGCTTGATGTCGCGATGAACTATTCCAGCTTCGTGCGCCGCGGCCAGCGCCGAGGCGACCTGAATTGCCACGTCCAGCACCTGGTCTAGCTTCATGCGAGAGCGAGTGAGGGTGTCGCGCACGGTGAGGCCGTCAATGAATTCGGTGGCGATGAAATGCGTGCCGCGCTCTTCGCCGATCTCGAAGATGGTCAGAATGTTCGGGTGGTTGAGAGCGGAGGTGGCGCGCGCCTCCTGCTGAAAGCGGCGCAGTCGGTCCTCGTCCTTGGTCACGTCCTGTGGCAGGAGCTTGAGGGCGACCGAGCGGTCGAGCTGCGTGTCGTGGGCCAGATAAACTTCGCCCATGCCGCCCGCGCCGATGGGGGAACGAATCTCGTAGCGCCCGAAATGAGTGCCCGCGGGGATAGTCATCAATTACCGCTCTGCCCGTAAACGGGGACCGACCATTGCAGCCTTGAATGTATTATACATACATGAAAAGTCAAAACTACCAAAGTCGGTGCACGCGTGGAGAGTTATAGACATCCGAGAGATGTGCTATGTTCGTGACGCCCATGCTGGCGGTCTAATCAGCGTTAGGCTGCTCCAGGTGGCGCACAGATGGGCCGAAATTATTGATGGCTGAAAGCGGGTGACTACAATGAATCATCATTTCTTGATTGTGGCACTGTTGTTGACGCTTATCCCGCAAAATCAGAAATTACCCAGCGAATTCTATCAAATCCCGGAGCAGGTCAGAGACAAGGCCACTATCATCGTTAGTGGGACGTATGCCCAGGGGAGAAGTCCTTGCATCTTCATGCCTGACGGGAGCAGAGTATGGATGCTGGAATCCTGGTTTCAGATCAGGAAAGTTTATCAGGGTAAAGTAGGTGGCAAATCCATTTATATCAACAGTGCGATGTTACCGAAGACCGAAGAGGTGAGCGAGAAATTGAAGGTCGGGCGGGGCTATTTGATACTTCTACGGCCAAGTGAGGAGTCAATGAAGGTGATTAAAGCAGGAGAATATGTTCCTGTCTGGGATGCCCTGCATAGTGAAGAGATCATCGCCATCGTGGGACTAAAATAATGCGGATTTTAATCAAACGGCGCATCCTGACAACTCATTCAAGCCAAGCCCGCAATAGCTTCGCTTTTCATTTAGGTGAACTCTTGGCTGACCGCTGACCCGTAAAGGAGAACTGAAACATGACCTTGCTGACGCTGTTTGCGCCGGTGCCGCCGGATTCGAACTCCTCTTCTTCTTTCCCGTGGTTTGGGATCATTCTGCTCGCACTCGTGGTCTGGGGGGGCATCTCACTGGGGCTCAAGGGGTTCAAGGATGAAGGAATTCCTTTAGCGAAAAACACGAACATCACAGGGTCGGCTGCAAAGGTCATCGGCGTGATCTGTTTCGCGCTCGGGCTTCTGGCGATTTACTTTATCCTGATGATGATTCGCGGAAGTCGCATGTAGATATGTCTTCGCGGCGAATAACTCATCCAAAACCCGGCCGTCCTTTAGCTTGCCTCTGATCAATCCCTGTCGCCCGTATTGTTGCCTGTGTGTCGTTGGGCGCGGGTTAGGCCGAGCGTTCCAGGCTTAGCCTTCCGAAATTCTGAAAGGAGCCATGAGTGAGGCGAACGGTCCGTGCCGGGGAAACTCTAACTTGCCCGTCCTGCTTGACGGTCAACCAGCACTCCGCAGGGTTCTGCAAAGAGTGCGGCGCTCCGATTGGCGCGGTCTCAACGCTTGACCCGATGCAGACCATACAATCCGAGGGCTTCCTCTTCCGCAAGGCGGTTACGGGGCGGCCCAAACCGATTGTCCTGCTGGGGATCTGGATTCTTAACCTGCCGGCATTCGCCGTGAGCTTGGGCGTTGCCATCTACCTGCTTCTGAACAAGCGCGGGTGGGCAGATTTCATCTTCTTCTGGGGAGCCGTCGCGATCTCATTTATCACCTTCGTTATCCTCTATAAAGTGACCAGGAATTATCTGACGATTCCCAGGAAGCCCGAAGGTTGAAGAGAGAGGAGAGCTGCTTTTTATCCTGGATGAGGCGGGGCGTGCCTGTGCCATTCTTCATCCGGCTATTGAGCTTTAGCCCACTCCGTCCGGTGTGTCAGGTAGCGTTGCTCGTCGCGCTGGAAAAGATCGATTGTCAATTAAATTTTTCGGCAAATATTGGAGATGAGTTCGTCGCCCCTGTGCCACGCGGGCCTGCGGCTCGCTGGCCCAGGCGAGTTATCAAACCCGCCTCTTTTCATGTATTATGCCCAGGCTTTTTCATTCCCTACTTAGTCTAACCAGCCTCGCGGGCCTGGACTTTAAGGAGAACTCTCGATGTCCAAAAGATTCTTCGGCTCCCTGACTCTAGCTCTTTCCTGCGCGCTGCTCTTAGTCGGTTGCGGCGGCACGGAGACCAATACCTCGAACGCGACCTCCGCCAACCAGACGACAACCAATTCCACTTCCACGACGACCACGACGGCGACGAGCAGCCCGGCCACCACCAGCACCCCCGCCACAACCTCCACGGCCACTACCACCGCCAGCGGGGACAAAATAGGCGTCCCGGAGTGCGACGCGTACCTGACGAAGTACGAAGCCTGCATCTCGGGCAAGGTCCCGGAAGCGGCGCGCGCGCAGTACAACCAGGCCATGGATCAGACGCGCAAGTCCTGGCGGCAGCTCGCCGAGAATCCGCAGACCCGTGCCGGGCTGGCACAGGCTTGCAAGATGGCCACGGACCAGGCCAAACAATCGCTCAAGGCCTACGGCTGTGACTTCTAATTAAAGAGTCGCCGCCCGCGTAAAAGTTTCCT
>DATEMM010000195.1:0-10728 GCA_035275605.1 Pyrinomonadaceae bacterium | reverse complement strand
ACTGGCGCTGGGCGGCGTAAACGTAGCCGAGGTTGTTGTGCGCCTCTGCCAGTTGCGGGTTCAAGCGAATCGCCAGCGCGAGCGCCTCCGCAGCTTCCACGTAGCGTTCGAGCTTACCGTAGGCGTAGCCCAGATTGGAGTAGGCTTCGGCGAACTCCTCTTTCAGGGCGATGGCCTTCTGGAAAGCTTCGACGGCTTCCTTGAAGCGCCCGGCCTCGGAATTTGCGACCCCTTGATTGAAATAGGTGATCGCGTCGTCGCGCGACTGGGGCGTGGCGGCCGCAGACGAAGCGGGCCGCGCCGTCGCGACGGCGAGGAGAATTAAGATCACCAGGTAAAGCTTTGTTCGTCCCATGACTCTCATGTCCTTCCGTGTGTGGCCGGGCGCGACGCCATGCCGCGCCCCCGGCCTTGCCTTTCGATCCTCTCGGTCGGAGCACCTGTGCCCGACTTCGGTCTCGACTCAAGCCGGATGGTATGGTAGAGTTATCTACAAAACAAGCTCATTGTTTTCAGGATTTCGATGAATATTGCTCATATATAAACTAACGGGGGCGGGGCCATGAATTTAGAGGTCAGGCACTTAAAACTAATCGAAGCAGTGGCCAAAGAGGGAAGCATCACGAAGGCCGGGAATCACCTCTATCTGACGCAGTCCGCCTTGAGTCACCAGCTCCGCGATGCGGAAGAGAAGCTCGGCGTGCAGCTCTTCGTCAGGCTCAACAAGAAGATGATCCTGACGCCTGCGGGCGAACGCCTGCTCAGCTCAGCACAGGCCGTGCTGAGCGAGATGAAGCGCGCGGAGGAAGACATACGCCAGATCGCGCTCAGCCGTGAGGGCATCCTGCGCATCAGCACCGAATGCTACACCTGTTATCACTGGCTCCCGTCGCTGCTCAAGATTTTCAATCGCGAATTCCCGCGTATAGAGGTGCAGATTGTCGTTGACGCCACCTCCAACCCTTTGCAAGCCCTGCTCGACGGCAAAATCGACCTGGCGCTCGTCAGCGAGCCCGCCAAGGACAGCAAGCTGAGCTACACGCCGCTCTTTCAGGACGAGTTTGTCGTCGTCATGAGCCCGGAGCATCCTTTGGCCTCGCGCCCCTTCGTCAAGGCCGAGGACTTCGCGCGCGAGCACCTGCTGGTTTACACGGCCGTCGAGCAATCCCTCCTCTTCAAAAAAGTCCTGAGCCCCGCCGGCATCGCCCCGAAGCAGGTTTCTAAGGTGCAGTTGACCGAGGCGCTCATCGAAATGATTAAGGCCGGCGTCGGCATAGGCGTGATGGCCAGGTGGGCCGTGGCCCCGCAAATCGAAGCCGGGTCCGTTCGCGCCGTCCCCTTAACCAGGAAGGGATTGCGCAGGCGCTGGGCCGCGGCGATCCTCAAGAACAAGTCCGCGCCTCCCTACCTGCTGGAGTTCGTCAGGCTGCTGGCGGATAACTCCGTGCTGGTGGCGGACCGGAATCGGGAAAAGGGGCGTAGGAAGTCCGGCCTTAAACTCGTCAATTCCGTAGATTGCTCGAAGTGCGAGTTCCAGGCCGCAGGCTAAAGTTCTTGACAGCTCATCAACTCCGAGAATAGAGTCGGAAAGCGTTCTTCACTCGTTTACTCCTCGCTTCCGGTAACAGGAACCTTTCTTTCCACAGCCCGGCAGAGCCGGTTCGTCAACCAATGCCGCACGCGGGTTAAGCTCTACTACCTGTTTCGCACGGAGTCTCAAGAGCGAACCTCCTCTCTTGAAAGGAGAGACCATGACCAGTCCCAATAATCAGCTAAACCGAATCGATCACATCGTGGTCTTGATGCTGGAGAACCGATCTTTCGACAACATCCTCGGCTGGTTGTACGACCCAGGGAACCCGCCCCCCTTCGACAAGGTTCCGCGCGGCCAAAGTTTCGAAGGCGTTTCGGGCAAGGACCTTTCCAACCCGAGGCCAGGCGGCGGCGTGGCCACGGTCGGGAAGGAGACTGTGATGACGAACCCTTTCCCGGACCCGAACGAGCCTTACGATCAGGTGTACGCGCAGATGTTCAACCAGACCCCGCCCCCGACGCCCATCCCAGACCCGACGGAGCCTCCCAACATGCAGGGCTTCGTCATCAACTACGCGGAGGCCATCAACGTTGCGAGCACAGCGAAGGTCGGACTCCCGGACCCGCCCGACCCTGGAATCATCATGAACTGTTTCACCCCGGAGACGTTGCCTGTCATCAACAGCCTGGCCAACGCCTACGCCGTCTGTGACCACTGGTTCAGCTCCGTCCCGACGCAGACCTTTCCCAACCGCTCGTTCGTACACGCGGCCACCTCGTCCGGCTACGTCTATAATTTCTGGAAGACGGGAAGGCATCTGTGGGACGTGGGCATTCTGGTTAACCGGACGCCCACCATCTACAACCTGCTGGAAGAGGCAGACGTCAGTTGGAAGATTTATCACGGCGGGCCGTTCCTGCTCTGCAACGCCTTCCTGATCGAAGAGCAGCTACGCAAATTCGTTCTCTTCGACAAGCACTTCTTCCCTATGGAGCAGTTTCTCAAGGACGCCAAGCGCAAGGGCGGTCTGCCCGCCTACTCCTTCGTCGAGCCCAACATGATGTGCAGCGACAAGTATGGCCCGGAAAACGACATGCACCCGGCCTACGCCATCACCAACACGGGCGCGCCGACGAACGTCCTCTACGGCGAGCAGCTCATCTACACGGTCTACAAGGCCCTGAGGGAGAGCCCGGATTGGGATAGCACCTTGCTCATCATCACGTTCGACGAGCACGGGGGCTGTTACGACCACGTGCCGCCGTCTCCGGCCGCCATTCCGCCGGACGACGTCGTTGTCCCGCCGAGCGAGCCCGGAGGAAGCGGCTTCACTTTCAACCGCTACGGCGTGCGCGTCCCGGCCGTGCTGGTCTCGCCGTTCATCGAGCAGGGCACGGTTTGCAACACCGTCTTCGACCACACCTCTATCATCAGGACGGCCTCGAAGCGCTGGCTGGATGGGCGGCACCTGACCAACCGCGACAAGAATGCAGTGGACGTGAGCGAAGTCCTGACGCTGGACAAGCCCCGCACCGACACGCCGGAGATTACCCCCAGGCCCGTCACGTTCACAGGCTGCGGCGATCAACCTCTCTCCGGCATGCACCGTCACCTGCTGGCTGCCGCCGCGCGGCGACTGGCACAGGGCGCGGGCGAGTTGATTGACTTACACCAGATTCATACGACGAATGACGCCGTCAACGTGCTCGACGAGAAGGAAGAGAGGGTGCGCTCAAGGTGATTCTGGCGTCTCGGGCCGGTCTTCTATATCATACGCCGCAAGATGACTGGCAAAACAGAACGAGTCCCCGAAGGGGACAACGAGCCCCGGAATATTCGTGAGCTGCTGGAGCGGCGCGCCGCGGCCGCGCCCGACAAACATTTCCTTTTCTCCGAAGCGGACGGCCGCGCCTACACCTACGCGGAGTTCGACCGGGCGGTCAACCGCGCGGCGCGTCTGCTTCTCTCAACCGGCATCGGTAAAGGCGACGCCGTCAGCCTGCTGATGCCGAACGGCGCGGAGTACATCATCGGTTACTTCGCCTGCTTCAAGATCGGCGCGCTCGCAGGCCCCGTCAACTCCCTGCTCAAAGCCGAAGAGATCGCCTACGTCATCAATAATTCGGAAGCGAAGGCCCTGCTTGTCAATTCCGAGTTCCTACAGAGAATTGAAGCTATCCGAAATGAGTTGCCCCGTCTCCGCCACGTCGTCGTGTTCGACGACGAGTCGGCGGCGACCGCCGCTTTTTCCGGCACAGACCTGCCCGGCGTGGAGATAGAAAAGGATGATGAGGCGATTATCATCTACACTTCGGGGACGACCGGGAAACCCAAAGGTTGTCTGCTGACGCACGGCAACGTGGTCGCGAACGCGCGGCAGATAACGCGCTGGCTGGGCTTCACCGAGCGGGACTGCCTGCTGACCATCATGCCGCTCTTCCACATGAACGCAGTCTCCGTGACGACGATGACGCCGCTCTATGCGGGGGCTTCGACCGTCATCAGCCCAAAATTCTCTGCCTCGCGCTTCTGGCAGATTATTTCAGATTACCGTGTGACTTCCTTCGGCTCAGTCGCCACGATGCTCTCGATGCTGCTCAGCACCTACTCGGACGGCGTGCCCGACGGGCTCAAGACCGACCAACTGCGCTTCGCCATGTGCGGGAGCGCGCCTGTGCCAGCCGAAGTCATGCGCCGCTTCGAGGAGACCTTCAACTGCCTGGTCATAGAGGGCTATGGCCTGTCGGAGTCCACCTGCCGCTCGACTTTCAATCCGCCGGACAAGCGACGACGCCCTGGCTCGTGCGGGATGGCCATCGGCAACGAGATGAAGGTTTTCGACGACGATGACAGGGAAGTGGCCGACGGCGAGCTGGGCGAAATCGTGCTGCGCGGAGAGAATATTCTGAAAGGCTATTACAAGAACAGGGAGGCGACCGAACAGGCTTTTCGCGGCGGCTGGTTTCACACGGGCGACATAGGGTACAGGGACACGGACGGCTTCTTCTACATCGTTGACCGCAAGTCCGACATGATTATACGCGGCGGCGAGAACATCTACCCGCGCGAGATTGACGAAGTGCTCTACAGCCACCCTGCGGTCGCTGCCGCCGCGACCATCGGCGTCCCGGACACGCTCTATGGCGAGGAGGTCGCGGCCTTCATCGTCCTCAAGGAAGGCGCGCAGGCGACCGAAGATGAGATGATAGCTTTCTGCCGCGAGCATCTGGCCGACTACAAGTGCCCGAAGTCCGTGCGCTTCGTCGCAGACATTCCGAAAGGCCCGACCGGCAAACTCCTCAAGCGCGAGCTGGCCCAACAATATCGTCAGGCAAGCAGCCAGCCTTGATCGCTTCTTATCTTGACAGCCAGGAATAGATGAAATAAAGTTCGCGCCGTTTTCCCAAAGGCGTTCGCTCTCTATCGCCAGGCATTGCCCCCGGCTCTGGTAGGTAGCCCGTCTCATCGATATCAGGCGCGTGAAATCCCGCCGGGCTTTTCACCGGCAAACTCGCCCATATCATCACAGTCTTTCTCGTCCGTAACGCCACCCAAGGGCTGCGCGTTACTTCTTTTCAGGACGGGAGCGTCTATCGTTGTAATCATGCAGTGCGGCGCATGGTTTACGTCATTGGTCGTATGGACAGTATGACCTTTACCAGTCCATCTCTCTATAACCACCGCCGCCGCAGGAGCGCTCGTACTGTCTCGTGCAGCCTGGTGGTTCAAGCCCCCACAGCGAAAGGAAACCTATGAAACTTAAAAGAACACTGGCCCTAATTGCGTTGACAGTATTACTGGCTGTGAGCCTGATGATGTTCGGCGGCAGCAAAACAAAAGCGGCCGGCCCGGTCTGCTCAGTCCCAGGCGATTACGCATCAATCCAGGCCGCAGTCAATGACCCCGGCTGCTTGCAGATAAATGTTGCCGCCGGTGGCTATACCGAAAACGTAGTGGTCAACAGGGCCGTGGTCCTGAACGGAGCGCAGGCTGGAAACCCTGTTTCCGGGCGAACGTTCGGCAACGCCGCCGAGTCAACCTTGACCGGCCAGATTACAGTCCAGGCGGCGGGCGTCACCATTGATGGTTTTTCTCAGACCAATCCCGGCCAGGGGTTCGGGGTTCTGATAAAGACGGCTGGCAGTAACACTGTAATTAAGAACAACATCATTGACACGATCGGCAGCCCGACCTCGACCGACTTTGAAGGTGCCCAGGCCATCTACCTCGAAAACGGACCCGACAACGTCTCCATCCTTGATAACATCATGAGGAATATTCAGACCCTCCAACGGTCTGCGAAAGGCGTTTTAATCGGCGACAGCGGCTCGGCTGACCCGAGTCTGAACATTCTCATCAAGGGGAACTCGATTTCGAACGTTCAGAGCGGGTGGCGCGGGGCCTACGGAATTCAAGCCAACAACGGCGCGTCAACCGCCCCCGCCGCAACTGGGTTCACGACCGTCACCATACAAAACAACACGATCAGCAATCTGGCTGGAGGCGTCAATCCGGACCCCTTAAATCCCAACCGCGGTTGGGCGCACGCCATCGGCCTGGAGGGAGACACGCCTAACGTTGTGGTCACGGGCAACTCCATCAGCAACGTGGTGGATGCGAATCCGACGCCGTCTGCCGACGCCATCGCCGTCCTCTTTGAAGACAACCCGTCCTTCTCAACCGGGCAGGTCAACAACAATAATTTCACCAGTGTCGAGTTCGGCATCGCGGTCAGCCCGGCGCTCGTCGGCACGCCTGTCAACGGCACCTGCAACTGGTGGGGAAGCGCGAGCGGTCCCGGCCCGGTCGGCCCTGGCACAGGTGCCAAGGTCAGCCCCAATGTCAACTACACCCCCTGGCTGACCTCGTCTGCTCCGGGCGGCCAGTGCGTCGGGCCGGATTCGGATAACGACGGCATCACTGACAGCGCGGATAATTGCCCGACCACAGCGAATCCCGGTCAGGAGAACGCCGACAACGATAGTATGGGCGATGTCTGCGACTCGGATGACGACAATGACGGTGTGCCGGACACTTGTGACGTTGATTCCACTCCAGGTCCGGATGTTGACCAGGACGGAATCGTAGACGGGACGCCGTGCGACACGGTCATCGGCCCCCCGACGAAAGAACAGTGTAAGAACGGCGGCTGGCAGTTCTTCAACACGCCGCGCAAGTTCAAGAATCAAGGCGATTGCATCCAGTATGCCAACACGGGCAAGTAAAAAGGCTGCAATCTGACCAGGAAGGTAATCCGCAGGGCACAAAGCCTCCGAGCAATCGGAGGCTTTGTGATTACTGGCAAAAGCTACCGTCCGCAGCGCGGCTGGGCTAAAATGGTTCCGTCTCGTCTACTTGGCCAGTCAGGTCCTTTTGAATCAGGTTCGCAGGTCTATAGATTATGTTCACGATTCAAGAGATTGAAGGGTTAAAGCGGCAGTGGAAGCTATCGGAGCGCGGGGCTCTGACCATCGGCCGGGCTTACGATAACGACATACGCGTTGACGACCTGCGCGTCTCGCGCCACCACGCCGTCATCCGCTCCGTCGCTGGCGACCAGGCCTTCATCAGAAACGTGAGCAGTGGGAACCTCCTGCTCGTCAACGGGCAGAACGTCAGCAATCAGGCGGGTGAGCACCTCGTCCGCAATGGCGACGAGATACGCCTCACCCCGGCCACCTTCACAGTAGTGTGGGAGGAGTACAACGTCCTCGGCTACACGGACGAGCCGCTCTCCCACAGCACGGTCATCGCCCCGGCGACGAGCGGCTTTACCTCGCTCATCAACACGACCTTCACGGGCCGGCTCTCGAAGGAGAAAGAGCTGGAGGAGCTGCGGCGCAAGGCCGAGATGCTGGCACACCTGTGCGACATGAGCGCGGCCCTCTCCGCGGTCTTCGACCAGAAGTCCATTCTGGATTACGCGACGGACGTTGTGATGCGTATGATCCAGGCCGACTGCTGCGCCGCGCTGCTCATAGAGCAGGACGCAGACTTGCAGCCCGTCAGCATACGCTTCCGCGACGAAGTGACGGAGCCCTCGCCTGCTCGCTCCATCAGCCGCACTGCCGTCCGCACGGCGATTGAGAAGAGCGTCATGCTCTCCTCGCAGGATGTTTTGGTGGACGAGAATCTGCCGGTCGGACGCGCCACCATCACGCAGGGCATACGCTCGCTGGCCTGCGCCCCGCTCGCAGGGCGCGAAGGCGTCTACGGCGCGCTTTACGTTGACCGCCGCGGTGTGCCGGAGCCGTTCACAGAGCTGGACACGCAGCTCCTCGCGGCCGTGGCAGCGCAGGCGGCAACGGCCGTCGAGTCCGCGCGCGCACACGAGCGCGTGCAGCGCGAGACCCTGGCCCGCGCAGCCTTCGCGCGCTTCATGCCCGAGCACATCATCAGGGAGTTGGTAGAGTGTCCCGAGAAATTCCACCTCGGCGGGACGAACAGGCGCATCTCCGTGCTCTTCTGCGACGTGAGGGGGTTCGCGCGACTGGCACACCGCGCGCCGCCCGAAACCATCGTTGACCTGCTCAACATCCTCTTCACCGAAATGGCGGCGGAGATTTTCGCGCACCAGGGGACGCTCAACAAGTACCTGGGCGATGGTTTGATGGCGCTCTTCGGCGCGCCCGTCGGCGGAGAGCAGGACGCCTTCAACGCCGTCTCGGCCGCCATCGGGATGCAGCGCAAAATCAAGGAGGTCAATCTTCAACTGGCCGCGAAGGGATTGCCGAAGGTCACGCTCGGCATCGGCATCAACACGGGCGAAGCGACCGTCGGCTGCATCGGTGCCGAGCAGCGTTCCGAGTACACGGCCATCGGCGACACCGTCAACATAGCCTCGCGCATAGAGGGCATAGCCCACCCCGGCCAGGTGCTGGTCACGGACGCAACCGCGCAGGAGTTAGCCGGGCAATTCCCCTTGAGCGACCCCTCGTCGGTCGAGGTCAAACACATCGACGAGCCAGTCAAGATTTACACCGTGAAGTATGAGACGGGGGAAGAAAGCGATGAGTGATGAGTAAGCAGTGAGCAGTGAGCAGTAAGCAGTTAAGAGCCCCGGCAGGGGCGGAAGAGAATAGCCCAGGGCTTTAGCCCTGGGGATAGAACGATGAGATAAAGAGAGTCCCGGAGGGACGATTGAATTATCACATTCAATCGTCCCTCCGGGACTCCCTTTTATATTTGGATTCTTAACCCAGCACTAAAGTGCTGGGCTATTGTCATGCCGCCCCTGACGGGGCTGACTCATCACTTGATTTACTTCCGGCGCGTGATTTCTACGAAAACGGTTCTAGGCACTGCGGCTTTAGGCTTTTGCTCCGTGCCGCAACTTCCGCAGCCCGTCTCGCAAGCTGCTGGCACACCGCCGCGCCTGGCCCGGAAGGAACGCAGGCGCGACCACGCCCGCCGTCCCGTATAAACGAGGGCCGCCAGAATTATCAGCGCCACCGCGATTGTTTGCCAGTCGAACATGCCTTGCCCTAACTGAATCCCAGCAGACGCCCGCCCTGGTACGTCAGAAAAGAGGCTATGTAGGCGAGCACTGTCATGTAAGCGATCATGAAGAGCGGCCAGCGCCAGGAGTTCGTCTCGCGCCTGACGATGGCCACGGTAGACATGCACTGCATCGCCAGCACGAAGAAGACCATCATCGACAGCGCGACGAGCGGAGTCCAGGCTGGCGTCCCGTCATCCTTCTTCGCCGCCCGCACTGCGCCTACGAGCGAATCCGACCCGGCCTCTTCATCCTCGCCGACGTTGTAAATGATGCTCAAGGTCGAGACCAGAGTCTCGCGCGCGGCGAAAGAGGAGATGAGCGCGACGCCCATCTTCCAGTCGAAGCCGAGCGGCTTAATCACAGGCTCTATAAAGCGGCCCGCGCGCCCGGCAAAACTCTGCCTTAATTGCTCGCCGTGCTGGTCAACCTCGCCCTGCCCCTCTTCCTGTGCCAGCGCCGTCTGAGTCGGAGCATTAGTCCCATTAGCGGCCGCGTCCGTCTTCTCCAGGCGCGGGAATGTTGCCAGCGCCCAGAGGATGATCGAGATGGCCAGGATGACCGTCCCGGCGCGCTTGAGAAAGAGCCAGGCGCGCGAGAGCATGATCTGCGTGATAGTCAGCAGGTTCGGCACCCTGTAAGGCGGCAACTCCAGCACGAGCGGGGGCGTCGGGGCCTTCAGAATCGTCCGCTTCAAAGCCCACGCAACCAGGATGGCGACGAGGATGCCGAGCAGGTACATAGCCATAATCATCAGCGCGCCGACCGAGAGGAAGCCGAAAAGTTTCCTGCCCGAGAAGAAGGCCGCGATCATCAGGGTGTAGACGGGCAAGCGCGCCGAACAGCTCATGAAAGGCGCAATCATGATCGTCGCCAGCCGGTCCTTTGGATTCTCTATGGTGCGCGTCGCCATGATGCCCGGAATCGCGCAGGCGAAGCTGCTGAGCAGCGGCATAAACGCCTTGCCGTGGAGTCCGACGCCGCGCATCAGCCTGTCCATCAAAAACGCCGCGCGCGCCATATAGCCTGTGTCTTCCAGAATCGCTATGAAAAAGAAGAGGAGCAGAATCTGCGGCAGGAAGACGATGACTCCGCCCACGCCGGCGATGACCCCATCCACCAGCAGGTCTCTCAAGAGCCCAGGCGAGAGCAGGCCGCCGACCGCTTCGCCCAGGCGGCCGAAGCCGTAGTCAATCAAGTCCATCGGCAGGCTGGCCCAGGAGAAGATCGTCTGAAAGACCAGGAGCATGACCGCGAGCAGAATCAGGGGGCCGAAAAACTTGTGCGTGAGGATGCGGTCAATGCGCTCAGCCGCGCTTGGCCCCTGTGCCTTGCCCGCTTTGACCGCGCCTGCCGCGACCTGCTCTATCCAGTCGTAGCGCGCGAGCAGAGGCTCCTGCCACCACTGCGGGTTTGATTTCGAGAGACGCGCGCGCGCCGCCAGGACGATCTTCTTGCGAGCCTCGCTCTCCGGCAAATCTTCCGCGTAGAGGTCCCGCAGCGCAGTGTGCCGGTCAATCGACTGCCCGTTGCTTCCCGTGAGAGCGGCCAGCTCCGACTCTGCCGCCTCGGAGAGCCGCCAGCCCGCGCCCGCGCCTTTCGTCCGGGCGGCTGTCAGAACGGCCTCGGCCAGCGCGTCCATCCCCAGGCGCTGCCCGACGACGACGGGCACGACCGCCGCGCCGAGCGAGGTCGC